>DETG01000106.1:15173-51480 GCA_002361535.1 Prevotella sp. UBA3294 | reverse complement strand
ATTAAGAGTCAGGTGCTCTACCAACTGAGCTACAAGCGCATTTTTGTTGGTGCAACCGGCCTGTTTCCGAATTGCGAGTGCAAAGGTACTGTCTTTTTCTGAAACCACCAAATATTTTCCGAACTTTTTTCAAAAAAAAGACGATTATACTAAAAAAGTTGAGCAAGCTAAGCTTGCTCAACTTGAATAATACTACATATTGTCTAAGATAAATTCAATCATGTCCATCTTGGCACCAGCGCCTCCTGCGCCACCACCAGTTGATGGATCGATTTCTGCACTACCGCCGGAGATGGCATTGATGGCCTGTTCCATAATCATTTCCCTAACCTTAATTTCAGGCTGAATATATTTCTTCATAATCGTTCGTTTTATGGATGAGACATTATTTTACCACTTTCTTACCGTTAACGATATAGATGCCATGCTGTGCGGGATTGCTCACACGGATACCGTTCACATTGTACATCACGTTGTCAATCGTTTCTTCTTCTACTTCGTTGATGCCCGTCACCACATTGTCAAAGACGATGCGCATTCCCTTGGCTGATGCTGTCGCCGCCTCAGAGGGATCCAAGTCAACATAGCACTTGCCAGGAGGCAGCATACCACCTGTACATGTGATGAACATACCGTCGGATGGGTTGAGGATAAAGGTTACATTAGCCTTCTCATCGTTATCCATGTCCTTGAATTTCAAAGCGTAGCCTTTCAGCTTGTTCACCACATCAAGTTCTGGGGCATCATCTACAAACGACAGCTCATAGTTGCCGGATTCACCTTCGAACAGCAGTCCTGTCTCAGCATGAACGGGAGAGGTGAGCTCATTTACTAAAAGAGCCGTCTTGGCTTCATTGTATCCCGTAATGATATATGCCTTCAAGCCAGCGGGCAGGTTAGCCAGATCCAGATTCTTGTCGCTTATCAGCGTA
The DNA here is from genome assembly GCA_002361535.1 of Prevotella sp. UBA3294. Classification (GTDB taxonomy): domain Bacteria; phylum Bacteroidota; class Bacteroidia; order Bacteroidales; family Bacteroidaceae; genus Prevotella. Next base: position 50,548 of record DETG01000106.1, on the reverse strand, counting down.
GCCAGGCCGCAAGAAGGAATATACAGGGATACCGTTGGCTCATCCGTATAGAAACGAATGCCTACGGGATAAACGGATCCTGATCCGTTTCCTGCTAATTTGAGCTCTGTTCCATCTGGGTCGCAATCCATGATACCGGAAGATTCGATTCCTGTTGCTCCATGATTGATCGTGGTGGTAGTACCATTCACGGAAATGTCGTAAGAACGGCCTGAATTGGAATTCTGTACATACACCTCGAATTTCTTGGCACCTTTGAACTTTAATGTAATGTTACGGGCTGCCTTACTCAAATTGACGAAATTACCCGAGAATGCTCCGTATGTCTTTTCTCCAGACCATCCATCAGTAATATAATTCATCCAATCGTTGGAATCCATGGTTGACTGGTCTAATGGCATCTCTGTCTTTGCTCTGACCAAGAATGCATCGGCCCATGGATCATAGTCTGAAGGGATTACCGAGATGGAATAGAGAAGGTAGCCGTTGCTGGTTTCCTTAATGGTTGCAGTCGATGCCGTAGCATAATACTTGCTGGTGATGACGGCCTTATTAATGGATGTCTCATTTTTGCTGTCGGCTGTTAACCCTGTAAGTTCTCCGGCAATGTCTTCTTCAGCATCGCTTTTTCCGCTGTACTCCACTTCTATGATATCCCCCTCGTTCAATCCTGTAATGGTGATGGAAGTGTTTTTACCGTTAGCCTGTAAGTACTTCTTGGCGAATACATTGGTAAAGATATCCTTACCGCTGGTACTCGTATTATTGTAAGTAAAGGTGATGGGATAGTCTTTCACCTTCAAGGTCATTTCTGTCGGGATCACTGTTTTTCCTTCAGGGTCACTAGGGTCTAATGTGCCTGCATCAGCCTTGATCTTGTTGCTGGCATACGAACCGTTCGTGATGGTCAGGTCGGATTCTGACATCGTTGACGTATCAAACGAATATTTCGTTTGTGCATTTGCTCCTACGCTCAAGGCGAGAGCCAATAATAAAAAGATTTTTCTCATGGTCTGTACGTTTTAATGATTGAAATGTTTTTATCTATAGAAAGTTCTTAATCGGTTAGCAGTTCCCAGAAGAACAGCTTACTCATGGCCTCCTTGGTGGCATTCTCATCGATCAACTCACCACTGCCACCAGAAAAGTCGGGATCTATGCTGATCTTGGCACTGGCGGCCTGCATGACACACTCTGCTTTGATTTCCTTGATTTTAGCCGTTGGCTGAATATATTGCTTTTTCATTTTTCTTTTTTTTGAGTGCCCTACGGGCAGAAATTGAACAAATTGATTTCAAATCGAACAGAATTACTTCACCACGTATTTCTTTCCGTTCAGAATGTAAACACCCTTCTGGGTGGGAACAGCCACGCGCACACCGTTCAGGTTGTACAGTATGTTGTCGTTGGCGGCGGACTTCACTTCGTAGATACCAGTCACCACACCGTCGATGCCGAGCAGGGAGTCGAAGCCGAAGAAGGTCTTGGCACCGGCAGATGATTCTACTTGCAGATAAGCCTTGCCTGCTGCCACCTTCTGGCCGTTCGCCTTGTAGAAGCCGATACCGCTGGCACCGTCGTTCAGGATGTAGTTGGTGAAAGCAGCTGTGGCTTCGTTGGTAGCAAGGGCGTCGATGTCGGTCAGAGTGCCCACGAAAGCATTGTCGGTGTCAGCAACGGTCTTGCTTCCTACGGGAATGTCTTCCGTTTTTCCACCCTCGGCATAAAGCAGTACGCCTTCACCTGCTGCCACCTGATCCATCTTCGTGAAAGTAATGTTGCTACTGCTTACGGTTGCCTTGTAGGCCTTGATGGCAGAGGAGGAGAAGTCAAGGGCAACAGAAGAAGTAAATGTTGCAAAGCCAGCCTCTGACACAATTACGTTAACAGAAGGCATATCGTTGGATATCTCAATAGAGAGGATGTTCATACCACCTTTTACTGTTTGTAAATCAACCGTTCCGTTGGCTGTTACTGTACCGATGCTTGTCACTACATCAGCAGTGCCCGATGCAGCAAATCCGCAAATGGCCTCTACGTTGGTTGCTGAGATGTATCTGTCTGTAGCTGAAGAACTTCCTGACTTGGCAATGACTGTGATATACTGTCCCGCTTTCAGGAAAGGAATGGATATAGGTAAATTACTGCCATTTAACTGGAGCTGTCCATTTTTTTTGTTGATACGGATCTTGTCTGCAGAAGAGACATTGAACTTCAAGCCTTCCGTCCCTTTCAATACTTGATCGTTTGCTATAAGGATGCCGCTGATGGCTTTCTTGTTGTTATACCGTATCACAGAATTGTCATCTGTGTTCAGTTCTTCTGCCCAGTTCTCTCCGTCTGCTGCCAGATTTGTCCAGTCTGATTCGCCAATGGCAGAGAAGTCCCATTTCTTTCCAGCCGATAGATCGGGCATCACCACGTATGTGGCTGAAACCGTGGTGCTTTGTTTCTTACCATTGACAGCCCAGGCGGTCACCTCTGCGTAGGAATCGATAGTAATGGGTGAACTGTAGGTCTGCTCTGTGCCGCCATTGACCGTATATTTAATGGTTGCACCTGTTTCTGCCGACATGGTAACAGTGATGTTGCCTACTTGTTCTGTACTCTCTGTGATGGTAGGAGGTAAGACGGAGCCAGCAGGTAATGTATATTCAATATCGATACCGCCGAAGTAAGGTACTTTCCCATCTGTATCAGCAAAACTGATGGTTATGTTATCTGATTTTGCGATGGCTGCGCTGCCTTCAAAAACGGTGGCATTGGTTAACCCACCGGTTCCGGTTTTCCCTTTACCGCACATGGTGGTAGCAGTACCCAAGGCATTCGTTCCAATCTTCACAGAAAGGGATGAGGAGCCAGTTCCACCCAGATAGTTATAGACAATGATTTTCGTAACAGTACCTTCCAAACCATGACCGGAAATTGTAATGGATCCGGCATCATTTGCGTTGAATTTCTGATACTTCTTTGTTCCCAATTCACCTGCCGTTGCATCAGCGGAACCGGCACGTGCTCCGGGGAAAGCAAAAACACATCCGTCTTCGAATGTATATGATTTCTTGTCTTTGCTATTGGTGGCATCATTCAGCCAGTAAGAGCTTGTCAATGCCTTTGCCCCCACACATAACAAGGATAGGGCTAATAGTGTAAATAATTTCTTCATACGTTCTTTGTTTTAGGAATTAATAATAGATTGATAGTCTGATAATATACGTTACTCTCTCGGAGAGAGCGAGTCACTCACTCCGAGAGGGTATTATTGGTTATTCTTCAACGGGCACAAGCTTAATGAGCATGACCAGTCCTTCGGCACTACCTTTAGTCAGTACATACTGTGTATTGGCAGTGATGGCGATGGGACTTAATTCATAATATGTTCCATCAGTGCTTGTTGTACCGCTGACCGTAGTTGTTGTTCCGTTGATCTTCACGTTCCTACCATCTTTTGTGGTTCCCATGATGATAATCATGTTGTAGTTCTGTGTAGGAGTAAAGGTAATGGAACCTTCACTATTGAATTTTACACCTTTCTTATAATAGATGCCGTCGTAGGTAATCTTGCCATCATAATAACTGCCTGCTACCGTGAACATACTAAGTGATGGTGAACCATCGAACGATGCTAAGATGGTGCCTGTAGGAGTATCACCACCTTGGCCGCCTTCGCCAGACTCACCACCTTCTCCACCTTCTCCACCTTCTCCTCCGGATTCACCGCTTTGTGCATTCTCATCACCGAAGATTCCGACGAGGGAAGTCTTGTAGTTTGTCACTTTTGACTTCAACTCTGAGTCGATGGCATCCTTTGTGTCGTCAACGGCGTTGTTGAAAGTCCATTGCAAATCACCATGGTTCATACGACCTGCACCCGTACTGCTTGTAACGATGGCCGGAACATCATCAGCTGCATCTGGTGTGTAATCATACATCACCGAGGCATTGGTATCGAAGTTGTTGTAGGTGTAGTTACCCACAACCGATTTATAGGTGTTAGGAACCTGCTCATCACGACTGTCTGCTACGTAGGCATCAAACTCCGTGGCATTCTGCTTATGGGAAATGAAAGTGGTGGCAGACTTCCCTGTCAGGATGTTACCGTAGGCTTTGATCATACCGCCATCGTGGTCATCGGCGAAACCACCCCTGCCGTCGGTACCCTGTTCGGAAATCAACATCGGGTTCTTGCTGTTACGGAAATAGTTGTTCTCCACGAAGATGTTTGCACCTGCCACAGCTCCTACGCCAATCTTGGAAACGCCATCGTAGTAGTTGTTCCATACGTGAACGCTCATTGTACGAACACGCGGATGACGCGAATCAGAGTGGTCGAACCAGTTGTGGTGATAGCATATCCAGTTGTCACCGCTCTCGCTCTTCATGCCACAGAGAGATGTCTTACCACTATCCCATAAATGATTATATGAGAAAGTGCAATAGCGGGAGTTGTCTTTCACATCCATGGAACCGTCGCCCTTGGCCTGGTCGGCATCACTACCGGCACTGCCGTAGAAAAGATCATTGTGGTGTATCCAGGCATGCTGAGCACTTTTCAGCTGTATGGCGTCATCGTTGAAATTAATGATACCCAGGTTACGCATCTCCATCTTCGTACATTTATTAAATGTCATGCCAAATCCGTTGAAGGTGGCATCATCACCGATACCCTCCAAGGTAACATTCATCTCTGTGTCATCGCTGTTCCCTTTCAGTTCCAGACCGTCTTCATCGCTCTTGAGTTGATTGGCATCAGCATCAGCTTTTTTAATTTCACCGATAATACGTATAGCAAGAGGCCTTGTGTCAAACCCCTTTTGCTTTCCATACATAATTTCTCCAAGACCTGTAAAGGTCTGTGTGCCTCCCTTGTTATTAATAATCATATCAAGAGACACAGTGTTGACGTTGTTCTTTGTAATGTACAGTACTATGCCACCCGATTTCAGCGTACCGTCGTCGTTGTATGCTCCGATGCCGCTTACTCCTTTGTGTGCGAAACCTGCACGGTCATAGTTCTTCACGGGGATGCCAGTGGCCTCATTGGCATGGGCTGTCATCTCCTCATCACTTTCATTGACGGGCACCACCTTGATGACATAGTCGGTAGCGGCTTTCAGTCCCACCACGTCGGCACGACCGTAAGAACCGTAGTTGCGCACCAACTGCTGGTCGATCTTGGTATAGTCGCTGTATTGTCCGCCTTTGATATAGACATTGTACGACTTGGCTCCTTCGAACAGGTCGAACTTCACGTATGCAGACTCCAACCAACCCTTGGCTTCAGTAATGTTCACCACATCATCAGTGTTGGTGGTTTGGCCGGTTTGTCCGCTCTCAGCCTTGCGGAAAGAGATGTCTGTCACATTCCCACTGAATGTGTAGTTTCCGCTTCTATTGCTGATCACCACGTCAGAGTTGTCAATGGCGATGTTCGAAAGAGATTCTGTGTTGTAATACCGTTTCCCGCCATCGCTCAATGTCAGGATGGCCTGATTGACAGTAAGACTGGAAGGATTGGAGTAGTCATCGGCTATGGTAATCTCACCACCACCTTGTGAGGGTGAGGCCACCGTGATGGAATAGAGTTCAATAGCACCCTCCTTGGTGGTGAAGACCACATCGCCGTCTTCTGTCACGGTGGCAGTGTTCGTCATCTGTTCGTATGCTTCTGATCCTATGAACCCAGCGGTCACCGTCAGGTTGGTGGTCGCTTCAATATATCGTGTAAGCGCACTCTTGCTTCCTACTCTTGTTACGATGTTCACTGTTTGTCCTTTCGTCAGGTTGGGGATGGTTATGGCAATATCTCCTCCATTGAGGGCAAGACGTTTGTTTTCACGGTCAACACGAATACCTTTGGCATTTGCCTTGAAAAGCAGTCCTTTTGTATAATTCAGTTCCGTGCCTTTAGCAGTAAGGGTACTGTTGTTAAGAGCTAAGAGGTTGTGGTACCGGTCTTTTTCATCTACCTTTCCCCAGTTGACCTCATCTTCAATGATGGCATTGTAGTCGTCGTCACTGATGGATGTGAAATTCCATGAACTTTGAGCATGGATAGTTAGACCACTGATGAGTGCGAGCAATGTGAGTATATATTTCTTCATGTTTTATTTCTCCTATCTTTTATCGTTTCACGAATTTAATCACCTGCTTGTCAACGCGGAGGATATAGACACCGCCTTTCAGGTTACTGATATCGATGTTCTGTGAGGTACTTGAAGCCACGGTACTCAGACAGTGCATACCGTTGGCATCGTAAATGGCAATGGGAGCCTTCTCTTGGATGTTACCCACAATGAGCTGGTTTCCCACAAGTTTACTATAGGAGAAAACCTGAAGCAGATCGGTAGCGGTATCATCACCTGTTGCCTTCGAGAAGGTAATCACCAAATTACCCATGTCGATAGACTCCATGACGGTTCCGTCATCGAATGAAAGATTCACCAAGTCTCCATTGAATGTGATTCGTGCCACCGCTTTCTCTACGGTTTCTCCGTTGATGGTGACTGTTTGTTTGTTGTCAGCCCATGAACATAATGCTACGAAGAACAGAGACAACAGACAGATAATAGTTTTTTTGTTCATTTTGTAAGAAGTAGATTAGTATATATTCTGGGTGCAAAAATACAAAAAAACCATGACATTTGCCATGGTTTCTTCTTGTTTATATACGGAAACGTTTACAAAAGTGTTGATGTAACACTTTTATTACAAGTGACTTATCTCGTAGCTCGGAAACTCTCCATGTTCTCGTAACGCCGTGCCATGAAGCGCTGATAGATATTACGCAGCCAAAGATGGCGCAGTGCTATAAAGAACAGACCGATGAGAAGCATGGTGACATAGGTGAGTGTCTCGTTCATGAAGGCACTCAGCACGCTGATGATAATCACCGGTGCAAACATCGCTGCCATCTCAGCACCAAAGGCAAACCAGTTGGTTTCCACATTCCCCTTGCTCACCAACTTACTGTTCAATGGGACGGTCTGCTTGTTCCATACCGCCATCTGCATCAGAAGACAGAATACAGGACCGGCAGCAAAGGCCATCATGGAGACGAGCATCAAAATGGTATATTTACCCATGAACACTGTGGGGATCATGATGAGGAAGGGCAGAAGGAGCAACACACAATAGAAATAATATTTGGCATGCAACAGCTGCAGGATGTTCTCCTTGTGAATCATCAGTCCGTCGATATAGTTGCCTTCTGCTCCCATGATCTTGATCAGGAGCATGCCGCCGTTGATGATGAAGACATACACCATGAAGAAGCGGGAGGTGAACGTGCCGTCATATATCTCGGTATAGGAGATGAGCAGACTCAGCAGGATGGTGAATGCCGTACTGTAGATGAAAGAGTTGCGCATGTTCTTGTTGCGTAGGATACTTTTCACCTCCAACTTCAGGTATTCGCCCATCTCACCGAAACGTTCCAACTGTCGGAACTCGGAGACATGTTTCAACTGTGCATTGGCAGAACCAGTTGTTTCCGTATAGGTGAAATGATATTGGATGCTTCTGTTGATCATGAAGAACAGGGCGAGGATGGCTAAAACACCTATGAAATACAGGATATTCCACGAAGACAGACCTTCACCTATGGCGGCAAATAGATCGAACATCGCATCAAAATCCTTGATCATCCAAGGAAGGAACATCGCACCATAGATGAGGATGGGGGCTATCCACCAGAATATCTTCTGTGTGATCATCGTTCGCCAAAGCATGTAGTTCTGACTGTTGATGATCACCAGCAGCTGGAAACCAACCACAAAGCCGATGGCTGTCCACCATCCGCTGCTGAAAAGAATCGACATGATGGCGTATGGCACGGTGATGAACATCCAGATTAGGTTATTGGGTGTCACCATGCTCGACAAAATGAAACTCTCTACACAGGCATGTTTGGGGATAGGGAGCAGGATGTAAGGCTTGATCAGCTGCGCTGGTGTCTGCTGTCCTAAGAACCTAAACAGAAAATCAGCTACCAAGAAGAAGGGCAGTAGGCCGAAGAGAAACTCACAAGCGGTGAATGACCGGGAATTGTTGGCGATCATGGAGAACATCACAGCCAGGAAGACCAGATAGAGGATCATGAAACCCGACATCAGGTAGATCACAACCTTCGCGGTTTTGTTCTGTTCATATACCGGACTCCTCTTCTCGCTCAGTTTGATGTGGCGTCGTAGCTCTCTGAATAGTTGAAAACGGTTCATGTCTTTTCTTTCTTGTATCGGAAATGGTTATCTTAAATCAATGACTTCAGCATTGGGATAGTCTTTGGAGTTGAAGGTGAATACCCGGTCACTTAGCTTCTTTGCCTGGAAGTTCGAAATATTGATCACCGTCCAGCCCTTGGCTGTGCGCATCTTCACCTGCGTGGGCCTGTAGCTCTTGTTGATGGTGACGTACATCTCCTTGATGGAACGTTGCTGGTTTTGTGCTTTGAGGTGTACCTGATACTGGCCGCTTACAGTCTTGCAGCTCAGGTCATATCCGTTCTTGTAGATATTGATGAACTTATACGGATTCATCGACTGCTGTTGTGCCTCCGTCGGTGTACTGATATTTACCTCATCGGCTTTCTTGTTATACATCCATTGCGTCTTGCCGTTATACCAAACGGTGGCAGCATCGGTATGGGCACAAAATTTATTACCTTTAATATAAATAGTGCCCGAGGTGTTTCCGTATTTCCCTGACATGGTGAATCGAGCCTGTGCACCGCCTTTGTTTCCTACTACAGTGGCCGTCTTGTCGAGAATCTGACGGGCCTGTGTTGTTGTCTGTGCGTTCAAGCCTATGGCAAGAACTGTCATCAACGATATCAAAACAATCTTCTTCATAATTTTTATAACTTATGGGTTTGCCTGTATTAGACATCTTTTCCCCATCGTGGTTTATTTCATTTTTATCTTCTTAACGAAGCAAAGAGATTCTCTAACTGTGTCATATCAGTTATTAACACTTCACGCGGCTTACTGCCCATGGCCTCGCCCACAATACCTGCCTCCTGTAACTGATCCATCAGACGACCTGCACGGTTGTAGCCAATGGAGAAACGACGCTGAACCATACTGGTAGATCCCTGCTGGGTGAGTACGATATGACGGGCTGCCTCCTCGAACAATGGGTCGAGACTATGCACATCCACCTTGCTGTCGCCACCGCCTGCACCACCTTCATCTGTCGAGGGCTCAGGCAGTTCCAAAGGCTCCAGCGGACCAGGTTGTGCTTCCACATATTGGTTGATGCGCTCCACCTCGGGGGTATCCACAAAGGCACACTGCACACGGATGGGCTCGCCACCGTTCTTGTAGAGCATGTCACCTCGTCCGATCAGTTGGTTGGAACCAGTCTGGTCGAGGATGGTCATGGAGTCGATACGCTGCGCGGTACGGAAGGCAATTCGTCCAGGGAAGTTTGTCTTGATGGTACCGGTAATAATCTTCGCTGTGGGTCGCTGCGTGGCAATCACCATGTGGATACCCACAGCACGGGCCAATTGGGCAATACGGGCAATCGGCAGCTCGATCTCCTTTCCTGCTGTCATGATCAAGTCGCCATACTCATCAATGATCACCACGATATAGGGCATGTAGTCGTGACCGTCAGTGAGTTTCAGCTTGTGCTCCACGAACTTCTTGTTATATTCCTTGATATTTCTCGCCCCGGCAATCTTCAGCAGGTCGTAACGGTGATCCATCAGCTTACACAGAGAGTTCAATGTCTTGATCACCTTCGTCACGTCGGTGATGATGGCTTCTTCATCATCGTTCTCCGTAGGGATCTGTGCCATGAAATGGTTCACGATAGGGGTATAGATGCTGAACTCCACCTTTTTCGGGTCGATGAGCACGAATTTCAGTTCATTGGGATGTTTCTTGTAGAGTAGGGAAGTGATGATGGCATTCAGGCCTACTGACTTACCCTGACCGGTAGCACCGGCCACAAGCAGATGTGGAATTTTGGCCAAGTCAACCATGAACACATCGTTTGTAATGGTCTTGCCCAATGCAATAGGCAGATCCATCGTGGTCTCACGGAACCGTTTTGAGTTCAGGATGCTCTCCATCGACACAATCTGTGGCTTGGCATTCGGTACCTCGATACCAATTGTTCCCTTGCCAGGGATGGGGGCGATGATACGGATTCCCAAGGCGCGCAGGCTCAGGGCGATATCGTCTTCGAGGTTACGGATCTTCGAGATGCGCACTCCCTCGGCAGGAGTGATCTCATAGAGCGTGATGGTGGGTCCCACCGTGGCATGGATCGAGCGGATCTGCACGCCGAAGCTGTTCAGCACCTCCACGATTCGATTCATGTTGCTCTGCTGTTCTTCCTTGTCGATGGTGGGTTTGTCGCTGTCATCGTATTTCTTCAACAGATCGAGCGTCGGGAACTTGTACTTCACCCACGGCTCACGTGGATTGATGGGAGTACTCAAATCAACGGCTGTAGTCACATCCTTGCTGTTGGCTTTCTCTTCCACGTCGGCAGCTTTCACATTGATATCGATGCCATCGGTTGACTGTACCTGTTGTGGATTCTTTATATGTTGGTTCTTGTCATTCACCTCCATAATGATGTCCGGCTCCCTCTCTGGTACTAAAGGCTCCGGCTTCTCTTCGGGTTCAGGCTCATCGAATGTCATCTCAGGCTCATAAACCGGTTGGAGGCTTTCCTCATGACTGATCTGCTCCTCTTTCTTTTGGTCGTTGGTGATCACGAACTGCACTTTCCTGCGGATATAGCCTACGGGGTTCAGCATCTTGCGGATGACTGTGATCGTCTCCGTAGTCAGGTAGGTCAGGAACAGAATGGCAACCAGTCCTAATATCGCAGTGAGGCCCGGTGCCCCGATGATGTTCTCTAAAAACTGACAACAGAATAATCCGTGGTCACCACCAGGATTGAACACTTGATCACCCATGATGGGAGTGAGAAACTTTGCAAAAGTCACTGAACACCATAGCATCAGCACCACTAAACAAAGGAACCACTTGAAGAAGTTGATGTTGTTATAGGCATGCATCAGCCGCAGGCCTGCCAACCCCATCAGCACAGGAATCACGAACGACGAGATCCCGAAGCATCGGGAAATGAAGAAATAGGAAATAATAGCTCCGATGGAACCGCAGCTGTTCTGATATTCCTGTCCGGTATTCAGCCATTCACCCGGTCGTCTGTCTAAGAGCAGACTCTGGTCGGCCTGCCCCGTTGAGAAGAACGAGATAAACGCAATGATGACATATACAGCCATCAGCAACAGGATAAATCCAAAAATGAAGTTAAAGATATCGTTTTGGAATATATTGCCTATGCCTATTGCCTCAGTGAAATTCTTGGCTGTTTTTGCTTGTTTTTTCTTTGCCATTCTCTCTATAATTGTTTAATATTGTGCAAAAGTAATTGAATTTTGCCACATTTCGCCATAAAATCGCATTTTTTTTTCTAATTTTGCACCTTGTTATTCATTTAGCATGAAAAAATTACTTGTTAATAAGTTCGAAAAGGGGGAGATCAACCAGCTGCCTATAGCAGAGTTCAAGGGGAAAATTATCGTGGTGCTGTCGGCTGACGAGACGGAGAGGGCTGTTGACTATCTGCTCTCACAGCCGATCTTAGGCGTTGATACCGAGACTCGTCCGTCGTTCAAGAAAGGATCGGTTCATGCTGTGTCACTTCTGCAAGTGGCTACTCACGACATCTGCTTCCTATTCCGTTTAAACTTCACGGGGATGACGCCCGCCCTGATTCGGTTCCTGGAAGATACCACCGTGAAGAAGATCGGCCTCTCCTGGCATGATGACATCATCTCGTTGAAACGACGTGCCGACTTCGTTCCCGGGTATTTCATCGACTTGCAGGACATGGTGGGAAAGATAGGGGTGGAGGATAAGAGTCTGCAAAAGCTCTATGCGATCTTCTTCCATCAGAAAATACAGAAACGACAGCAGCTCAGCAATTGGGAACGTGATGTGCTTGACGACAGACAAAAGGTCTATGCCGCCACTGATGCCTGGGCATGTATCATGCTCTATGAGGAACTGATGCGTTTGGAGGAGACAAAGGATTACAAAATAGAAATCATTGAACATGGAATACAAAAAGATATACCTCAAACGAGGGAAAGAAGAGAGTCTTAAGCGTTTTCATCCCTGGGTGTTCTCGGGGGCTATCCATCATGCCGACAAAGGTATCGAGGAGGGAGATGTGGTGCGTGTATTTAACTCCAACGAGGAGTTTGTCGCTGTGGGACATTATCAAATCGGTACCATTGCCGTCAGGGTGCTGTCGTTTCGTGACATACCCATCGACGATGCTTTCTGGTACAGCCGTCTGAAGGCTGCTTATGATATGCGAGTATGCATAGGTATCGCCGAGAATCCTGAGAACAATACCTTCCGACTGATACATGGCGAGGGTGATAACCTGCCAGGACTGGTCATCGACTGCTACGGATCTACTGCGGTGATTCAGGCACACTCTGTGGGCATACACGAAAGCAGGAAGGTTATTGCCGAGAACCTGGTGAAGGTGATGGGCGGTAGGGTGCAGCATGTGTTCTATAAAAGTGAGACAACCTTACCTTATAAAGCTGATCTTGGACAAGAGAACGGCTTTATCATTGGTGGGTCACAAGACAATACCGCGATGGAGAACGGACTGAAGTTCCATGTTGACTGGCTGCGAGGACAGAAAACAGGATTCTTCGTTGATCAACGTGAGAACCGATCTCTGTTAGAGCGTTATGCCAAGGACAAACGTGTGTTGAATATGTTCTGTTATACAGGAGGCTTCTCATTCTATGCCATGCGTGGCGGTGCTCAGTTGGTACATTCCGTGGATAGTAGTGCGAAGGCCATCGAACTTACCAATGCCAATGTGGCTCTGAACTTCCCCGGTGATACCCGCCATGAGGCTTTCTGTGAGGATGCTTTTAAGTTCCTGGATGCAGCTGATGACACCTATGATCTGATCATCCTTGATCCACCGGCTTTTGCCAAACACCGTGGCGCACTGCATAATGCCCTGAAAGGCTACACCCGTCTGAATGTCAAAGCATTCCAACGAATAAAGAAAGGAGGAATCCTGTTCACGTTCAGTTGCTCTCAGGTGGTGACGAAGGATCATTTCCGTAATGCGGTATTCACGGCGGCTGCTCTCAGCGGCAGAAAGGTGCGTATCCTCCACCAGTTGCACCAACCTGCTGATCATCCCATCAATATCTATCATCCTGAAGGGGAATACCTGAAGGGGCTGGTGTTGTATGTGGAGTGATGAATTCCTTGGCTAATGGATCGATATAACGATATGTCGATATAACGTTATAACGAATCGAATAAACGATCTAACGAAAAACAATGAAGAAACGTATTGCAGAGTTTATCAGGAAACAGCGTATGCTGGAACAGGATAAGCGCTATCTTGTAGCTTTGTCAGGAGGTGCAGACAGTGTGTGTCTTCTCTTGATACTCAAATCGTTAGGATATACGGTTGAAGCAATACATTGTAACTTCCATCTGCGAGGTGAGGAGTCTGATCGTGATGAAGAATTCTGTAAATCCTTCTGTGAACAGCAACAGGTTCCCATCCATCTCGTACATTTTGATACCCGTGAGTATGCTGCCCTTCACCATCAGAGTATAGAGATGGCGGCCCGCACCCTGCGTTACCGTTATTTCTCCCAGCTTTGTCATGACCTTCCTGCAGATGCCGTCTGTGTGGCTCATCATCAAGATGACTCCGTGGAGACGGTGCTGATGAACCTGATTCGTGGCACCGGACTGCATGGTCTTACAGGCATCCATCCTGTTGTGGAAAGCCAGGAGCCGCCGTTGCGGATCATTCGCCCACTGCTCTGTGTGAGTCGCAGTGAGATTGAGCAGTTCCTGAAAGAGAACCGACAGGAGTATATGACCGACAGCAGTAATCTCTCTTCTGATGAGGCCATGCGAAACATGATCCGTTTGGAGGTAATTCCCCTTCTCCAACAGATCAATCCCTCAGTGAAGGAGAGCATTGCCCGAACGGCTCATTGGCTTCAAGAGGCAGAGAAAACCATTGATGATCAAGCACCGGCTATGGTGGATAGACCATCGGTCATTTCCCTTTCCTGGCTCCGTCAACAACCATCACCCGAATACACCTTATATAAAATGGTGAAGCACTACGGGTTCACCTCAGCACAAATCGAACAGATAGCCAGTCATCTGGATGCTGCATCGGGCACGTTGTTCCGTTCGACTACCCATGAACTGTTGTTTGATCGGGACACCTTGCTGATAGAACGTTTCGAGGAACCTATGAAACCTATGCGGATCCCTGAGGCGGGTACCTATGTTATCAACAGTCAGATGAGAATGAGACTGTCATTGGTCTCTCGTTCTTTACTCGACGCTCCGCTCTCCATGCCTCCCACGAAAACTGTTCTTGATGCCGCTGTCATCCGATTCCCTCTCACAGTGCGCCCCACACAGCAGGGTGACCGTTTCCAACCATTCGGGATGAAGGGGACGAAATTGGTGAGTGATTATCTCACCGATCGTAAACGTTCCCTCTTTGACAAACGGCGCCAGTTGGTGGTGACGGATGCTACAGGACAGATCGTTTGGCTGGTCAATGAGCGCCCAGCCGACTCTTTTCGTGTTACTGACAACACGAAAATGATACTCTGTCTTGAAACACTCTCATGATGGCATGTCCATCATGAGTTTTATTTTGTTACAACAAGTTTGTTATTTGTTTCATTTACTTCGTTTTCTTCCTGCATTATTTTGAGTAAGTAAATATTTTTGTATCTTTGCAAAGGAGTAACCACTAACCCGCTGAATAATTCTGAATTTATATCAACTATAATATTAATACAATCAACAGATGAGAGACATTCTGAAAACTACCGTATGTGCCGTGGCATTATTAGCGGCGGCATCGAATGGCTGGGCTCAGGGCGCAGCTAAAGGCTTGAAAGATGCCTACAAGGATTATTTTATGATTGGTGTGGCTGTCAACCAACGTAACGTGACGAATGCTGAGCAGCAGGCACTCATTAAACGTGAGTTCAACAGCATTACCTGTGAGAACGACATGAAGCCCGAACCCACAGAACCGCGGGAAGGGCAGTTCAACTGGGAGAATGCAGACCGCATTGCCGACTTCTGTCGTGCAAATGGCATTAAACTGCGTGGTCACTGTTTGATGTGGCATTCGCAGATCGGCCGTTGGATGACTGAGGATAACCCAACCAAGGAAGTGTTCTACCAGCGTATGAAGAATCATATCCAGGCCGTGGTGAGCCGTTACAAGGATGTGGTTTATTGCTGGGATGTGGTGAACGAAGCCATGGAGGACAATCCCAATGCCGAAGATCCCTACCGTCAGTCGGTGATGTACAAGCTCTGCGGTGATGAGTTCATCGCCAAGGCTTTCCAGTATGCCCGTGAGGCCGACCCGAAAGCACTGCTCTTCTACAACGACTACAACGAGGCCGATCCCGTGAAGAGCAAGCGCATCTATAATATGGTGAAGAAAATGAAGGATGCCGGCGTTCCTATCGACGGTATCGGTATGCAGGGTCACTATAATATCTATGGTCCTACCGAACAGGCTGTTGACGATGCCATCTCTCTGTACAAGACCATCGTGAAACATATCCATGTCACCGAGCTCGATATCCGTGTGAACGAGGAAATGGGTGGTCAGCTTCGTTTCAGTCGTGAGGGCGTCAACGTGACTGATTCCGTGAAGCAATACCTTGCCGACCAGTATGCCCGTGTGTTCCGTGTGTTCCGTAAGCACAAGGATGTAGTTGACTGTGTGACCTTCTGGAACCTTGGCGACCGTGACTCATGGTTGGGTGCAGCAAACTATCCGCTGCCGTTCGACTCAGAATATAAGCCGAAATTGGCCTATACCTATATTAAAGAGATGAAAAATCCTGCATGGGATATGCCCAAGCGTCCTGCCCGTCCTGCTCGTCCTCAGGGACAAGCTGGAGGTCGTCGCCGTGGTGGTTTTGGTGGCTTTGGCGGTCCGCAGCGTGCTCCGTTCAAACCTGAACTGGCATTCCCCGAGCAGCCAGGCGTCAAGGAGGACTTTGTTCCTTCTGAGCTGAACCAGCCTGGACAGCAGTATCCGCAGGTGAATTCTCAAGGTTATGCCCGCTTCCGCGTTGATCTTCCCGAAGCCAAAGAGGTGACAGTGAGCCTGGGTCTCGGTGGACAAGGTGGCACCAAACTGAAGAAAACCTACGATGGTTCTTGGGTAGGAACCACCGCCGGCCCGATGGATGAGGGCTTCCATTACTATCATCTCACAGTGGATGGCGGTACAGTGAATGATCCCGGTACATGCAATTTCTATGGCTCTACCCGTTGGGAGAGTGGTATTGAGATTCCCGCACACGACAAGGATTTCTATGCCATGCGCTATGATATCCCTCATGGAAACGTGCAGCAGGTACTGTTCCCCTCGAAGAGCACAAACACGGTGCGACGTGCCTTTGTCTATACACCGCCAACCTACGGAAAGAACAAGAAGGAGAAATTCCCCGTGCTCTACTTACAGCATGGATGGGGTGAGGATGAGACTGCGTGGATGACACAAGGTCATGCTAATCTGATCATGGATAACCTCATTGCTGATGGAAAGATCAAGCCGTTCATTATTGTCTGCACATACGGCATGACCAACGACATCCAGTTCGGCGGTCTCGGTGGTTTTACAGCCAAGGAGTTCGAGACTGTGCTCTGTGATGAACTGATTCCTTATATTGATGCACATTTCCAGACCAAAACTGATAAATGGAACCGTGCCATGGCTGGTCTGTCGATGGGTGGCATGGAGACCAAACAGATCACACTGCGCCGTCCTGAACTGTTCGGTTCATGGGGCTTGCTCAGCGGTGGCCAATATGCTCCCGATGAGATCAAGGACACGAAGGTGGTGAAATACATCTTCCAGAGCTGTGGTTCAAAGGAACAGCCCGATGCCATCAAGTCTTCTGTCGAGGCCTTGAAGGCTGCCGGCTACAATGCGCAGGCACATGTGTCAGAAGGTACTGCTCATGAGTTCCTGACTTGGCGCCGTGCACTCTATACGATGGCACAGAGCTTGTTTAAGTAATCAAAATCATTACTCAATATTCCCTGGGCGGCCGTTGCATTGTTGTGCAATGGTCGCCTTCATTTTATTTACAAACTGATCTCTTTTAATGGATAAAAACGATTATCTGCAGATTGGTATGCTGTTCAGTGCTTGATGAGTTCAAAAAATGTAATACAGTTCAATTTCACTAAGAATGGTTGATTTTCAATTTCACAACTTTACAGGTCTGTGAATGGCTGTATCGGAAAGGGTTACGTTTGAAGTTCAACTTTACATAACTTCACATGTTGTTAACTTCTATAGTTGTTCATGGTAATCATGGTACTTAGCTTCTGAAAACATGGTCTTTAGGATCTGAAAAGACCGTTTTCAGACATGAAAACGGCCTTTTCGTGTGATTATAATGTGAAGTTGCGTGAAGTTGAACTTCACACGTAATTAATTTATTGATAATAATTTATGGATGTGTGAAGTTGTGAACTAACATTTTCATTTATTTTATGGGAATAATGTTGTGACGTGAGCACGAGAAGATTTGCAAGTAACGTCTGCTTGGTGTTCAATTAGACTCTGCTTGGTGTTCAATTAGACTCTGCTTGGTGTTCAATTAGACTCTGTTTGTTATTCAATTAGACTCTGTTTGATGTTTAAATAGACTCTGTTTGCGGATCAATCAGCCCCTGTTTTCAATTGTTCATTGGCTTTTTCGAGTCCGTAGTTCTTTCGTTTGTCCATCCATCGTAAGATCCAAGCGGTGATCGCCGAGGCAATGCCGAAAGCTGTGAAGATGAGCATGGGCGGCGTGAAATTCACTTGTCCGTCGGTGTCGGTATTTTCCCCGATGATGTTTCCCACCCACATAGGAACCAACATCAGGCCAATGTTCTGGATGAAATAGATGATGCTGTAGGCGGTGCCTAACTGACCTAACGGCACAATCTTGGGGACACTTGGCCACATGGCACTGGGCACCAAGGAGAACGAGATGCCGAGGAAGATCATGACGATGGAAGCCATCCAGGTGGTATTCATGATGGGCATGGCAATGAGGATGTGGCAAAGTGTGACGATGATGCAGCCGATGAGCATGAGAGTAGCTCCACGGCCAACTCTGTCGTAAAGGTTTCCGAACAATGGTGTCAGGATGATGGTGCCATAAGGTAGGATGGAAACGATCCATCCAGCAGTAACCTCTTCGATTCCGTATTTGTTCACCAATACATCGGTGGCGAATTTCAGGAACGGACGGATACTACTGTAGAAGAACACGCAGAGGACGGCAATAAGCCAGAAGCCGGGATTACGCAACACTTTTCTGAGAGGAGAGAGAAACGATGTCTGTTCTGAGGCATGGACTTCTGAAGGTTGCTGTTTGGCTTCTGTCACGGCAATTTGTCGCTGTTCTTCACGCCTATCGAAGCTTCTGTCCATCCAGGTATAGACAATGAATAGCACAAATCCCAGAAGAAGGACGATGACACCTGCCAAAAGAGGGGCAGGTAATCCGTAGTAAAAGGCCAATAAAGGACTGAAACTAATGGCACTGGCCGTTCCTAAACGTGCCATAGCCACCTGGATGCCCATGGCAGAGGCCAGTTCATGTCCTGTGAACCATTTGGTAACGACCTTTGAGATCGTGATGCCGGTGATGTCGCATCCCACGCCGAAAATACCGAAGCCGATGGCAGAGACGAGAACCTGTAACTTGAGATGAGCGGGGATGAGTCCGAACAACGTAAACGGCATGTCGATGTATTGTTCGGGAGACATGAAAGCGATGGCGGCATAGTTGACAAAGGCTCCAGCCAACATCATTCCTGTGGCCATGATTCCCGTGAAGCGTATTCCCATCCTGTCGAGGATGATGCCTCCGAAGAAGAGCATCAGTAGGAAGATATTGAAGATGCTGTAGCTACCGGCAAAGAAACCGTACTCGGCAGCCGTCCATGCCATGCCACCGTCGTGGACGGGTGACTTCAAGGTTGTGGATAAGGGAGAAACCACATCCCAGAAGACGTACCCCATCATCATGACGGTGGCAGCAAGGAATAATGTTGTCCAGCGTTGGCGCATGGAAGAGATGATAGATGAGAGGTGGGGAAGGGGAGGGCCTTACTTGATGTTCGGCTCTTCCAATCCTAATCCTTTCTTCTTATCAACCACTTTCAGTATCAGACCGAGTATGAGAGCAGCCACACCCAGGCAGGCCAACATCACCAACGGCCAGGTATAGTTGTAGCTCACGGCAGCCTCTTCTGCTGTAATCGTGTGATTGGCCAGTCCATTCACAATGTCGGGATTGGTCTTGTCAAGTACCTTACCGATGAGCAGCGGGAACAACCACAGTCCGATATTTTGGATCCAGAATATCAGGGCATAGGCAGATCCAATGATCTTCGGCTCCACCAGTTTGGGCACACTGGGCCACAGGGAGGCAGGTACCAACGAGAAGGAGGCTCCCAGCACCAGAATGGTGATGTAGGCGATGATGATACCTCCGATGGTGTTGCCCCTGAAGGCTGGCAGTACGAAAGCGAAGGTCAGGTGACAGGCGATGAGCAATAAGGATCCCAAAACCAACATCGATGCAGCCTTTCCCTTGTGATCGACAAAGCTTCCGAGGATTGGTGTGATGAGCACGGCCAACAATGGGAATACGGCAAAGATACTCTCTGCAGACTGCCGCATGTAGCCCATATAACAATAGGTGATGAGTGCCAGGATAGAGATGCACAGCAGGGTGTATTTGGCACTCGCCTTCTTCTGGAAGTTGCTGGCGAAGCCTGCTGCTGCTACGATGAGCATGATGACATACTGAACGATGGTGACACTTGAACTTGCCCAGAAAGAGTTTGAGGCCGGTTCGGTGAGCGTGAGGTTACACTGCAACATGTTCACGGCATATTTCTGGAAGGGGAAGATAGCTGAATAGTAAAGCACGCAGAGCAGAGCCACAAGCCAGAATCCGCTGTCTGTGAGGATCTTACCGATATCGGAAACCTTGAATGGATCGTCCTTCTCCTCGGCCTCGCCAGTCTGTGCATCCAGTTTCTTATCCATGAAGAAATAGACGATGAACATGATTAGGGCTATGCACATGAGTACGACACCGAAAGCTACCGAACGGGTGACACTGATATGACCGCCGAGTTTGGCAAAGAACGGAGAGAAGATCATACAGGTGGCCACACCTAAACGAGCCAGTGCCATCTCGCTTCCCATAGCCAGTGCCATCTCACGTCCCTTGAACCATTTCACAATACCGCGGCTCACGGTGATACCAGCCATCTCACAGCCACAGCCGAAGATCATGAAGCCGCAGGCTGCAAACTTCGCCGAGGCCGGCATTCCTTCGTAGAACGGACTCACTCCTAATTCATCGAAGATAGGAATATAGTTCAGATGATTGGTGAACCATGTCTCAAGTCCACTTCCCATGAACGACTCGCTCACGGCATACCATTTGATGATAGCACCGATGAGCATGACTGCTCCCGAGAGCACTGCCGTGAAACGCACGCCCATCTTGTCGAGAATGATACCTGCAAAGATGAGGAAGAATACGAACACGTTGAGGAATACCTCAGATCCTTGCATAGTACCGAAAGCTGTTGAATCCCATCCACGCTCTGAGAGCATCAGGTCCTTGATGGGAGATAGAATGTCCATAAAGATATATGAACAGAACATGGCGAGGGCCAGCAAAAGAAGGGCTGTCCATCGCATCGCTGCTGAATCACGCAGTGTTTTTTGAATTGTTTGTGACATGGTTTTATTTTTTTCGTTATATCGTTTTTTCGTTATATCGTAATATCGTTATAACGTTATATCGTAATATCGGTACAACGACATTTCCCGTTATTCTTTCAACCAGCGGTTGAGCCAGTTGAAATAGGTGCGTTGCCAGAGGATGCCGTTTTGTGGCTTCAGTACCCAGTGGTTTTCATCGGGGAAGATCAGCAGCTGTGCTTCGATCCCTCTCATACGGGCAGCGTTGAAGGCAGACATACCCTGTGTGGCATTGATGCGGTAGTCTTTTTCTCCGTGAATGCAGAGAATAGGAGTGTCCCACTTGTCAACGAATTGATGGGGTGAGTTCTTGTAGGTCTTCCGAGCATTTTGTGTTTTGTCTTGATTCCAGTAAGCATCATCATACTCCCAGTTACTGAACCAGTTCTCTTCGGTCTCGGTGTACATGGCTTCGAGGTTGAAAGCGCCATCGTGGGCAATGAAACATTTGAAACGTTTGTCGTGATGCCCTGCAAGGTAATAGACTGAGAACCCACCGAAGGATGCGCCTACCGCCCCTAAACGGTCTTTATCCACGAACGACAGGTTCTGTGTGGCATCATCGATCGCTGAGAGGTAGTCGTTGATGCACTGTCCAGTCCAGTCACCTGAGATCTCTTCGAGCCATTCCTGTCCGAAGCCCGGCAGTCCGCGGCGGTTGGGGGCTACGACCACATAGCCCTGCGATGCCATGATGAAGAAGTTCCATCGATAGCTCCAGAATTGGGATACAGGGCTCTGCGGACCACCCTCACAGAAGAGCAGGGTGGGGTATTTCTTTGTCTCGTCGAAGTTTGGCGGCAGGATAATCCATGTCAGCATCTCCTTACCATCGGTGGTCTTCACCCAAAGCTGCTGCACGGATGGCTTGGTCAGCTGGTCGGTGATGTGTTTGTTCTCGAAAGTAATTTGCGAGATGGTCGTATTCGCGGGTTTCTTGAAATTGGGTGTTACGACATAGAGGTCTGCGGGAGCAGTGAAAGAGTGGCGTTCCATGAGCAGCTGCTTGCCGTTGTTCATTAATTGTATGGACCCGAAATCAGCCCACGGATTCTCTTTCTGGCCGCCTGAACCAGACTCTGGTGTCACCTTGGTAATCATCTGTTTCAGTTCGCCCTTCCAGTTGACGGCATAGAGGTTTTCGGTAGCGTGCCACACACCAATGAAATAGATCATGGCATCCTTGGAATCGCTCCAAACGAAATCGTCAACACCAGAGTCAAAACTCTCGGTGAGATACTTCTTCTCACCTGTGGCCAGATTATAGGCACACAGTCGCTGACGGTCACTCTCGTAGCCGTTGCGAGACATGGAGAGCCAAGCAACATATTTACCATCGGGTGAGAACTTGGGGTTCTGGTCATAGCCAGGATTGTTCTTTAGATTCTCCGGTGCATTGACAGCCTGAGTCTTCATGGACTTTGTGGCCTCAATCTCAGGCTCTTGATAGTCGGCGGGCTTACAGAGATTGGTTGTGGTCCGTGTACCTATATTATATAGGTAGATATCAGAATCAGTGGAGATGGAGTAGGCGAGGCCTGTCTTCTTCCGACAGGTATAGGCGATATACTTTGAGTCGGGACTAAAGGCGAGTTGCTCGATACCTCCGAACGGCTCCATCGGACACTCGTAGGGTTCTCCTTCGAGGATGTCTGTACCCTGATCCTTTTCCCAGTTGATGGCCTTGGTGTCATAAACGAAGGGATGTTGGATACTCTCCACATAGTGGTCCCAGTGGCGGTACATCAGATCAGTCACCAGTCGTCCGGTAGCCTTGGGTAGATCGTCGGGGTTCTCCTTAATGACCTCATGGAAGGGAATAGACTTCAGGATGATGAGTTTGGAATGGTCGGGCGAGAATTTGAAACCTTCCACCTTCCCGCCAGTGTTCGACCACTGCTTGCGTCCGGTGCCGTCGGCATTCATGGTCCAGATCTCACCATCAGTGAGGAACGCTATCAGGTTATTGTCCAGCCATGTTGCATCGGTTTCGTTCTTGGCACTCTTGGTGAGCAGTGTCTGACCGCTACCATCGGCATTCATGATATAGAGCACATGGTGGCTCTTGTTCTCTTTTACACTATAGTAGCCCACCTGATAGACAATCTTCTTGCCATCGGGTGAGGCGGCATAGCTACTGATGCGGCCCATGGCCCAGAGAGCCTCAGGACTCATCACACCGTCTTTCACGGTGATACTCTGTTTCCCAATCTTCACGTTCTCTTGTGCTTTTACGATGCCGTTGGCCAG
This sequence comes from Prevotella sp. UBA3294, assembly GCA_002361535.1. GTDB lineage: Bacteria > Bacteroidota > Bacteroidia > Bacteroidales > Bacteroidaceae > Prevotella. Next base: position 27,397 of record DETG01000106.1, on the reverse strand, counting down.
CAGGAGCATGGCAGCGGCGAGACAGGTTACTAATCTGTTCATGGTGATGATATGTTCAGGTTTATTGTTTCTTGACAGGATCACAAGTCAGACCGCATCCCAATTTCTTAAAGATCTTACGATCGACTTCACTGAGCATCACGGTGCTGTGTACCTGACAGTCACGCAAATGTGGCAACTGTTCCAATGCCTTCCGGCAGTTCTCGTCGTGGGTAGAGAGAACGGAGAGGGCTACCAGTACCTCATCGGTATGCAGACGGGGGTTCTTGGCACCTAAATATTCGGTTTTTGTCTTCTGTACAGGCTCGATGAGACTCTGCGGAATCAACTTCATTTCATGGTCGATGCCAGCCAGATGCTTCATGGCATTCAGGAGCAGGGCGGCACTGCATCCGAGTAACGGACTCGACTTTGAGGTGATGATGGTTCCGTCAGACAATTCGATGGCGGCGGCGGTATGCCCTGTTTCGATCTTCTTCTCGTAGGCTGCCGTGGTGGTACGTCGGAATGCCGTGGTGATCTTCGCCTGATTAAACAGCAACCGAATCTTGTTCACCTCGTTCTCGTTATCGGCACCGTCTGCCATTTTATTGGTAGCATCGTAGAAACGTCGGATAATCTCGTCGCGGGAAGCCTGACAGCAAACCTCGTCGTCAGAGATACAGAAACCTATCATGTTCACTCCCATATCGGTAGGTGACTTATAGGGATTCTCTCCATAGATGCCTTCGAAGAGGGCATTCAGGACCGGGAAGATCTCAATGTCACGGTTGTAGTTGATAGCCGTCTTGCCGTAAGCCTCCAGATGGAAGGGGTCGATCATGTTTACATCGTTCAGGTCGGCTGTCGCTGCTTCATAAGCAATGTTCACGGGATGCTTCAGGGGGAGGTTCCACACTGGGAAGGTCTCAAACTTCGCATAGCCGGCACGAATGCCCCGTTTGTTTTCGTTATACAACTGACTCAGACAGGTGGCCATCTTACCGCTACCAGGTCCGGGGGCTGTGACGATGACCAGCTCTCTGCTGGTCTCTACATATTCGTTTTTCCCGAATCCCTCATCGCTGGCTATCAGCTCAACGTTGTGGGGATAGCCGTCGATGATGTAATGAATATAGGATTTGATACCCAGGCGCTCCAAACGATGCCGGAACTGATCTGCTGTATGCTGCCCATTATAATGGGTAATCACCACGGATCCCACCATGAAGTTGCGCTTCATAAACTCATCACGCAGTCGTAGCACATCCTCATCGTAGGTGATGCCGAGGTCGGCACGTATCTTATTCTTCTCGATATCCTCAGCACTTACCACGATGACAATCTCAATGCTGTCACGAAGTTGTGCAAGCATGCGGAGTTTGCTGTCGGGCTTGAATCCCGGCAGGACGCGGGAGGCATGGTGGTCGTCGAAAAGTTTTCCGCCCAGCTCCATATACAGTTTCCCGTCGAACTGAGCAATTCTTTCCTTAATATGCTCCGACTGTATCTTCAGATACTTTTCGTTATCAAATCCTATCTTCCTCATGTGTTTGTGTCTTTATTTCTTTTGTTGATTCATCCGCTGTCTTTGCATCTCCTCCACCTGCTTCTGCATGGCTTCGATACGGGCAGCCATACCGCTCATCTTTTTCGGGTTGTTCTGGTTCTCCTTGTATTTAGCTTCCAAGATAGCCAATAGCTTGGCATCGTTGGTTGTCTTGCGCAGCAGCCACATGATGGCAGCACTAAAGAAGAGTGAAATGAAATAATAGAAGTTCAACCCAGATGAATACTCGTTGAATATGAAGAAGAACATGACGGGCATGAGGAACATCATCCACTGCATCATCTTCATCTGTTCTGCCTGCTGGCCTACCATTTGGTCCTTTTGCTGACGCATGGTCATGACCGAGTATAATATGTTGGCCACACAGAAAAGGATACAGGTGAGTGACAGGTGATCGCCGATGAGCCAGATATCCTTGCTCCATTGCAGGATAGGGTCGTAGGTACTCAGGTCGTTCATCCACAGGAAACTCTCGCCGCGCAGCTGGATGGCATTCGGCACATAGTTGAACATGGCAATCCAGATAGGCATCTGGATGAGCATGGGCAGACAGCCGCTCAACGGGCTCACACCATATTTCGAATACATTGCCATCATGGCCTGCTGCTTCTGCATCTGATCTTCAGGCTTGTCATATTGTTTTGTCGCCTCGTCGAGCTTGGGTTTCAGCACGCGCATCTTGGCAGAGCTCATATAGCTTTTCTTCACCAGAGGGAAGGTGATGAATTTGAGCAGCATGGTGATCAAAATCAATACGATACCCATATTCAGTCCTAACTTGGTGAGCCAGTCGAAGACATAGAGCGTGAACCATCGGTTGATGATGCGGATGAGGGGCCATCCCAAATAGACCAGACGCTCCATCTGGAGATCCTTGCCGAAGGTGCTCTGCTTCTCCACCCGCTGTAGCAGACGGAAATCGTTCGGGCCGAAATAGAACTCAAACTCTGAGGGCTTCTGACCTGTAGGGTCGAAGGCCGTTTTCATCTTGGCCTCATAGTGTTTCAGTATCTGAGTCTCTTTCTTCTGCGGAAGAGAAGTCATCAGGGCATTGCTCGCAAAGTCATCCTTCGCAATCATCATGGCAGAGAAATACTGATTCTTAAAGGCCACCCAGTCGATGGCCTCTTCAATCTGCTTATCCTTTTGCTCCTTGGTCTCGTTCAGATAGTCGGTTCCCCCCTCTGTGAAATGATAGGTAAGGGCTGAACGCTGGTTCTCAAAGGAGAACCCTCTCTCTTGCTGATGACAGTCTTCTGTCCATTCCACATCCATCAGGTTGTAGTTGGGGGCGAACAAGCCAGACATACCTTCTGTCTGTAAACTCATGTGCATGAGATAATCTTTCCCTAAACGGTAGTTCATGACCAGCTGTTTGCCGGCGCCTGCTACTGCCGTCATCGTAACGGTACTGTCTGTGACATTTGAGGGTGTGAAGAACAGATCGGAGGTCACGATGTTGGTGGTCTTGCCTGCCATCATGAACCGTAGCTGTTGTCCCTTAGCATCGAAGAGAGTCACATCGTTGTTACCCTGTCGATCTTTGAAATCCTTGATCACGGCTTTTGACACGGTTCCGCCCTTGGTGCTTAAGGTAATCTCCACCTTGTCGTTTTTCAGAACTACTTCACTGGCCTTACCTGTGAGTGCGCTGTAAAAGAGGGAGGTGGTGTCTTGCTGAGCTTCTTCCAACTCTTTCTGCTTCTTGTTCTTAGCCGCGAGGGCCGCCATCTTCCGTTGCTCCTCTACTTTCTTTTGGGCTACTTGACTGATAGAGTCCTGCTTGCGCATGGCCTCAACCTCTTCGGCTGAGGGTTGTTGCCACCAACTGTAACCGATGATGATCACTGCAATCAGGATGAATCCTGTGATTGTATTTTTATCCATAAAGTTGTTATTTGTTCGTAAGATAATGGTTCTTCCACTTTTTATACAAGGTGCAAAGGTACAAATTTTCCCACAAACGGCAAAATAATCATCTTTCTTTTCAGTGAGGAATGATTAACTTTCAATCTTTTCTCCGTTTTTTTATGTTGTCTCGGTTTTTTTTCTTACCTTTGCATTACATTCGGAATTTAATAAATAAGTAAATATGATGAGACTAATTTTATCTACTTTCCTCGGTTTAGCTGCCCTCGCAGCGGGAGCGCAAACTCCAACATCTCTTTTTAACAACTATCTCGATTCGTTGAATGTGTATAAGGCACAGGCCCAGAATGGGAAGACGTTAAGCGCTTATAATCAGTACCAGTTGTTTGCTCCCTCCACCTTCTACCACGGTGTGGCAGGTAGTAACCTTGACTTGAATAAAAAGGATCAAGATGCTGAGAGCCAAGAGGTTGATGCAGCTCTGATGAGCGTTTATTTAAATCATCCCAACTTGATCATTGACAGTGAAAACAACCTCCGACATGCCGGTGCGGTGAAAGAGGATATTAAGCAGCCTGTGAAGCATGAAGTGGCCTTTGTGAAGCAGGTAGCACCGCTTCCTCAGGAGCAGGAGGAACCACAGGTGGATGTCGTTGTGGAGAAACCCAATTTCTGGAAATTCAAAGGTGACTACTACCTTCAGTTCCTGCAGAACTATATCTCCAGCAACTGGTATAAAGGTGGTGAGAGTAACTATGCCATGGTGGCCAGTGCTACTTTGGAGGCCAACTATGATAACCAGTCGAAGTTGAAATGGGACAACAAGCTTGAAGCTAAACTTGGCTTCCAGACATCCCGTGCTGACTCCATCCATAATCTGAAGGCATCTGAGGACCTTCTTCGTCTTACCAGTAAACTGGGTCTTCAGGCCACCAAGAAATGGTATTATACCTTGAATGTGCTGGCCTATACGCAGTTTATGCGAGGATACAAGAACAACGACTTTTTTACTTACAGTGACTTCATGTCACCGATCACACTCAATATCTCTATCGGTATGAACTACAAGGTGGAGTGGTTTAACAAGCACCTCACGGGAAATATCCAGTTGTCACCTTTGGCCTATAACATGAAGTATGTTGATCGTCTGGCCCTTTCCAAACGTAACGGTATCGATGAGGGAAAGCATGTACTGAATGATTTCGGTTCGATGTTCACTGCTGATCTGGAGTGGAAATTCAGCGAGAGTATTTCGTGGAAGAGTCGTCTCTATGGATTCTCCTCTTACCACCGTGCTGAACTTGAGTGGGAAAATACGTTTACCTTCAAGTTCAACAAATACATCTCCAGCAATATCTTCATTTACCCGCGCTTCGATGACCATACCACTCGTGACGGACATCACGGATATTGGCAGTTCAAAGAGTATGCGTCCTTGGGATTTAACTATACTTTCGGGAAGTAAGGCTATTCCCTGTAAAACCATCCGACGAACTTGTTGAGCCATGGCAAAGAGAAACGGAACCAGCGGTAGGTTCCCACCTCTTTGCCACCAAAGCGTAGGATAAAGTCACGGTATCTGTTTTTCTTAAAAGGAAGCCCCACATCCATGAAATAGATATGCCAATATTTTTGCGCTGCGGCATGGGTGATGGCTCCCCATAAGGTGACGGCAGAAGGATGGAGGGTAGGGTGGCTCTTCCTTTTGGACGCCAAGTACCAAAGATAGGCATTGTTCTTCGAATAAACACAACAGCTGCCACCGATCACCTTATTTTTATAGGTGGTGACGAAAAGGCGGACATGTCCGCTGTCACTCAGTAACTCGAACATCTTTTTCGGAGGCAGATAACGGCGTATCTTCAGCGTGAAGAATTGGCGCAGCATTCGGTAGAAACTGTAAAACTCTTCTTCTGTTTCCACCTCCTTGTTCAGTACTCCGGCCTCATTGGCATGTTCGATACGTTGCAGCATTCTCTCGTTGATCCGCTCTTGTGGTGAAAGAGAGTGCAGGGAGTTGTGTATCTCCATCCACTGTACAGGAAAATAACCCTCACTTCGCAGAACACGGTAGCCAAACATCTTCTGACTGAGATCGCTGAACTCGATATAGAGACAAAGTCGGCGGAGCAGCTTCCGAGTAATAGCCTTGAGCATTAGTTCAAAGAGCTCGTTCTTGTCCTCCCCTTCAGCATATTCTCCCTCACCATACACCCGTCCTTGTGTGAACATGTAGGGTGGAATCCATGCTCCTCGGCGGCGTAGGGTAGCCAGCATGTGTGCCACAATCTTCTCTTCTCGCCATACGATGACCATATAGGGCAACTGTCCCGGTGTCTTCTCAACGATACGGAAGAGATCGGTGCTATGGAAGAAATTGTCGCATGTCATAGACGGCAAATCCTCGCTATGAGTAATGATGCTGACGCGAAAAGGTTTATTCATCGCGACAAAAGTAATAAATCTTTTTAAAAATAGCAAGAGATGGGAGATATTTAGATATTTTTGGCTATCTTTGCATGATATATCAAAGCAGATTAAATATTTAAGGATATGAGTGATTTTAGAGAACTGGTGCAGTTGCGCCGCAGTCATAGAAAGTTCACGGATGAGGAAATCAGTGCTGAGGATGTGCAGTTGATCCTTCGTGCCGCCTTGATGTCGCCGACATCCAAAAGTCAGCGTGGCTGGGAGTTTGTGGTTGTAGAAGATAAGATGGACATTGAGAAACTGTCGGATGCCAAAGATATGGGCGGTCAGTTTATTAAAGGTGCGCCTTTGGCCATCGTCGTACTGGGCGATCCTCTGAAGAACGATTGCTGGATTGAAGATGGGAGTATTGCTGCCATCAGTATGCAATATCAGGCAGAGGATTTAGGCTTAGGATCCTGTTGGGTGCAGATGCGTGGCAGGGGGTTGAGTGACGGCACCAGTGCAGATACCGTGATCCGTGGTATTCTCAACATCCCCGAAAACCTGAACTGTCTTTGCATCTTGGCAGTTGGGCATAAGGCCGATGAACGCAAGCCTCAGAACGAGGATCGCCTGAAGTGGGAGAATGTGCATGTGGATAAATATTAGCTTGTGTAGCCATGATCAACTACGACTTGAAAAAGATTCGTGCGGTGGTGTTTGACGTAGATGGCGTGCTCAGTGCTGAGACTATCTCGTTGCACCCAGAGGGTGAGCCGATGCGTACGGTGAACATCAAGGACGGCTATGCCATTCAACTGGCTCAGAAGATGGGGCTACGTGTGGTGATCTTAACGGGGGCTGCCACGAAAAGTGTTCGTCTTCGTTATGAGCATCTCGGCGTGGAAGACATCTACATGAATTGTGCTGTGAAGATAACCACCTATGAGGAGTTGCTTCGGAAATATAACCTGCATGATGAGGAAGTGTTGTATATGGGCGATGATATACCTGATTATGAGGTGATGAACCGTTGTGGGTGTCCGTGCTGTCCTGCCGATGCCTGCTCCGATATTAAAGCTGTCAGTGTCTATGTCAGTGACTATAAGGGTGGCTATGGTTGTGCCCGCGATGTAATTGAACAGGTGCTTCGTGCTCAGGGCAAGTGGCTGTCGGATGCCAAGGCTTTTGGTTGGTGAGATTTTATTGATAATTGATCATTCACAATTCATAATTGACAAATCATAGTTCAAGAGATGAGGTATATTTTGGCCAGTAACAGTCCGCGACGTAAGGAACTGCTTTCGGGGTTAGACATAGATTTTGAGATTCGGGTGTTGCCTGATATTGAAGAGCGTTATCCTGCCGACCTTCCTGTGGAAGGTGTGGCTGAATATATAGCCAAGGAAAAGGCTGCAGCCTATCTTCCTCTGATGACCCCTGAAGAGTTGGTGATCACTGCCGATACGGTGGTCGTTGTGGATGACGAGATCCTGGGGAAACCGTCAGATGCAGACGATGCCCGTCGGATGTTACATGCTATCAGTGGTCGCAGTCATCAGGTGATTACAGGTGTTTGTCTGACAACCACCAGAAAGCAGCGTGCGTTCTCTGTTACTACGGATGTGACGTTCAAACAGTTGTCAGACGAAGAAATCAATTATTATATCGAACACTATAAGCCCTTTGACAAGGCAGGGGCTTATGGTATTCAAGAGTGGATTGGCTATATCGGTGTAACCTCGTTGCACGGGAGCTATTTCAATGTGATGGGGCTTCCCGTGCAACGGATTTACAACGAATTGCATCATTTTTAGTATTCTGAGTCGTCGGCCACCTCTACAGCATCGAGGTCAAGGTCTTCAGGTGTCTCGTCGAAGGTGGTACGGTAACTTTCCTCGGTGAGCTTATCCTCATCATAGTCATCGTCTTCGTCCTGATCATTGTAGTGATCCTCGATCTCCGGTGCGTCCTCGTCATCTTCATCATTGAAGTTTTCAATATCCTCATCCTCCACACCGAAACGGGTACGTGGCCGTTCAACAATCTGTTTTTCTTTGGCAAAGATAGCTTCTACCCATGATCCCTTGGGGATCTCCAGCACTTCAAAACCATCAGCAACCTTTTTCTCGTACATACCGCCGGGGTTATGCAGGCGATCTTTAGGTAACGTGGTGGTACTCACATCGAACCCACTTTGTATGATGTCCTGGATGCTTTGAGACAACGAGTCCCATCCGCCACCGAAGTTCCGGTCGATCACTTCCATGAGTTTCGCTGCGGAGATATGCCGGATATTCTCGTAAGTGAGATCGGTGACACGTAAGATCGGACGTTTCTTTATGCCCCATTTGATCTTCTGTGATTCGTCGATACGGATGCTGCCCACCTTAAAGCCTCGTTCCTCATATTTCTTGATCACTTCGGGCTTGTCGATCTTGATTTCCTCGATATCAAAGGCACTGCGTAGGATATCGGTATAGTGGCGCATGTTCTCCTTCAGGTCGGAATCTTTTTCTGCTGTTTCCCAAAGACGGAACACATCGTTCTCTTGAATGTCCCAGACATTGCTCTTACTTAACGTCTTAAGCGTTAATGCTGTTTTTCCTGATTCTTTCATATCATTGCTTGTTTTATTATTGTCATGTAGGGTGGTTACCGGGGAGTAAGATGAAAAATGTCACGGTCGTCCAATACACGGAATTTCTGCCGGAACGCCTGAAGACTATCTTTGTCAATCTCTGCCGTAAGCGTGAGCTCTCTTTCTTCATGATCTTCAACGATGGTCCTGCCACGGGAGTCTATGACGGCACTATGGCCGATATAGTGACAATTTGGGTCATCACCCACTCGGTTACAGCCAATCACATAGCACTGGTTCTCAATGGCGCGGGCCCTCAGAAGGATATGCCATACGTCTTGTCGAGACTCAGGCCAGTTGGCTACACAGATGATGGCATCGTAATCACCTTGATAGCGTGTCCATACGGGGAAACGCAGATCATAGCAAGTTATCAGCAGGAAACGGAAACCTTGATAGCAGACCACTGTGCGTTGGTTGCCAGTTTGGTAGTATTGGTCCTCTCCTCCATATTTAAATAGGTGGTGCTTGTCGTAAGTGCAGATATTACCGTCGGGCAGAACAAAGAACTGTCGGTTGTAACAGTATCCGTCTTCTCCTTTTACGGCAAGACTGCCACACAAGGCAGCATGGCTTCGTGATGCCATGTCTTTCATCCATTTCAGGGAACGGCCGTATTCTTTGGCTTCGGGTTCTGTGTCGGTGATGAATCCGGTGCTCCACATCTCAGGCAAAACATATAGATCTGCTTCAGGTGCGGAGAGGATCATCCTCTCTGCTTTCACCTCATTCTCTTCGGTATTTTTCCACACAATGTCGGTTTGTAGAAGTGTAATCTTCATCGTTACCAATCATCTTGTTCTCGGTTGCAAAGATAATGCAATCTGAAGACAATACAAAATAAATTGGTAAGTTTTCCAAAGAAAAACAATCACCAACCATTTTTCCCTTGATTAATTTTCTGTTTTTAAATAAAATGGCTACCTTTGTCGGTGATATGTCACAACCATTAGCCGAGAGAATGAGACCCCACACGCTTGATGAATACATCGGTCAGCGGCATTTGGTGGGTGAGGGGGCAGTCCTGCGTAAGATGATCGACGCTGGGCGCGTTACCTCTTTTATTTTATGGGGACCGCCAGGAGTGGGAAAGACTACGTTGGCACAGATCATCGCTCATAAACTGGAGACTCCCTTCTATACTCTGAGTGCGGTGACCAGCGGAGTGAAGGATGTGCGTGAGGTGATAGACCGTGCCAAGAGCGGCAGGTTCTTTAACAATGCCAGTCCGATCCTTTTCATCGACGAGATTCATCGGTTTAGTAAGTCACAGCAAGACTCTTTGTTAGGTGCGGTGGAGAAAGGGATAGTTACCCTGATTGGTGCCACCACTGAGAACCCTTCGTTTGAAGTGATTCGTCCCTTGCTCAGCCGTTGTCAGTTGTATGTATTGAAGTCGTTGGAGAAAGACGATCTTTTGCAGTTGCTCCATCGGGCTATTACCGAAGATGTAGAGTTAAAGAAAAGGCATATCGAACTGAAAGAAACGGGAGCCATCCTGCGCTATAGTGGTGGTGATGCCCGGAAATTACTGAATATACTGGAGCTGGTGGTAGAGTCAGAGAGTGATGATGTGGTAGTCACTGATGAGCTGGTGGTGAATCGGTTGCAGCAGAACCCTTTGGCATACGATAAAGACGGTGAGATGCACTACGATATCATCTCGGCATTCATCAAAAGTATTCGTGGCAGTGATCCCGATGCCGCCCTCTACTGGATGGCACGGATGATTGAGGGGGGCGAAGATCCGCAGTTCATAGCCCGGCGCATGGTGATCAGTGCCTCCGAGGATATCGGTCTGGCCAATCCCAATGCACTGCTTTTGGCCAATGCGGCTTTCGATGCCGTGATGAAGATCGGGTGGCCCGAGGGACGGATTCCGTTGGCGGAGTGTGCCGTTTATTTGGCTACCAGTCCTAAGAGTAATAGTGCATATATGGGTATTGCCAATGCCCTTGATCTGGTGAAAAAGACAGGAAATCAGCCTGTGCCCCTTCATCTTCGTAATGCCCCCACACAACTGATGGCCGATTTGGGTTATAGCGATGGGTATAAGTATGCTCATGACTACCCAGGAAACTTTGTCGTACAGCAGTTCATGCCAGATGCTTTGCAGGGAGAAAGACTGTGGCACGCACAACATACTCCATCAGAAGAGAAACTCTACCAGCGTATGATCCAGTGCTGGGGTGAACGGTTTAAGGATTAATGCATGCTATGGAAACGATACAGATCATCATAGAATTCGTAGGAACATTGGCATTTGCCATCTCGGGTATCCGTCTGGCTGCTGCCAAGCAGTTTGACTGGTTTGGTGGGTATGTGGTAGGACTGACCACTGCTATCGGCGGAGGGACGATGCGTGATGTCATGTTGGGCGTCACTCCATTTTGGATGACCAATTCCATCTATATAATATGTACGGCTATTGCGATGTTCATCGTCGTCATCTTTCGGAAATACTTGGTGCGCCTGAACAACACATGGTTCATCTTCGATACTTTCGGTTTGGCTCTCTTCACTATTGCTGGTATCCAGAAAACCCTATTGATGGGTATGCCTTTCTGGGTTGCTATCATCATGGGATGTATCACGGGTGCTGCCGGAGGAGTTTTGCGTGATGTGCTTATCAATGAGGTGCCCCTCATTTTCCGAAAGGAAATCTATGCCATTGCCTGTATTGTGGGAGGACTGGTATATCAGTTCTGTTCGTGGTTGAACCTCGGATTGGAGATGGTGGTCTTCTTCAGCTTTGTTTCCGTGGTGTTGGTCAGGGTACTGGCGGTGAAATATCATATCACCTTGCCGCATTTGAAGAATATTGAAAGATGAGGGATAAGAAATGAAAGATGGAGAGGGGGAAAATCGATGAAATTTGAAAAAAAACAGAAAAAGTTTGGAAAAAATTTGGTGGTTTCAAAAAATCATAGTACTTTTGCAACCGCAATTCAAAAATGAGTTGACGGAAGGCTCCCTAGCTCAACTGAATAGAGCATCTGACTACGGATCAGAAGGTTGTGGGTTTGAATCCCGCGGGAGTCACAAAATGAAGAGAGAGATGTTCATCCGAGCATCTCTTTTTTTTATTTAACGTGATTCCAGAGTAGATACGAATTGAGCTGAAGAGAGCAAAATCGTGACCACTATCTGATTATACTATGATCAATTCTTTGACCTCTCCCTCAATTTGATAGGATGATACATGTTATAAATAATATGTAACACATATTATCGAGTATTTTCTTTTATTTCGTTAATTTTGCATGCTGAATCAAACAAGCAATCGTCGTGAAAACAAAATTGTGCGTCTTCGCAGCTTTCTTATTCCTGATGGGCTCTTCTGTGAATGCTAACGAGCAGGTGAGCAGTCCTGATGGACAGATCAAAGTGACTATCCAAGATGAAGGTGGTGTTCCTACCTATCAGGTGACTTACCAGAATCAAGTGTTCCTACGTCCTTCCCCTTTAGGAGTAAGGACCCATTTCAGTGATTTGACCAGCGGACTGGTACTGACGGATGCCCAGCATCGAACGGTGAATGAGTCGTACCAACAGCAGAACATCAAGCAGCGGGAGGTGAAGTACCAGGCTAATGAGGTGGTATGCCATTTCTCTAAAGCCAATAAACCGGTGATGGATGTTATTTTTCGCGTCAGCAACCGTGACGTGGCTTTCCGTTATCAGTTGTTGCCACAGCGTGATCGCCAAACTGCTGTGATCCTTGAAGAGGTGAGTGGTTTCTCATTACCTGAG
>DETG01000106.1:2288-14980 GCA_002361535.1 Prevotella sp. UBA3294 | reverse complement strand
TTCAAGAACGGACAGAACGGATGGCTCCTCATCAGTGAGACAGGTGTTGACGGCAGCTACTGTGCCAGTAGGTTGGTGAACAAACAGGGAGGTGATTACTGTATTGCCTTCCCGCAGGAAGGGGAGTGTAACGGGATCGGTTCGGTGACACCCGCTATCACACTGCCAGGTATGACCCCTTGGCGTACCATCACCTTGGGTGCCACCTTGGCTCCAATCGTTGAGACCACTGTTCCCTTCGACCTTGTCCAGCCAAAATACAAGGCATCGCAAGAGTATATCTATGGCAAGGGTTCATGGAGTTGGATCATCGGTATGGATCCGAGTTGTAACTTTGATGAGCAAAAACGCTATATTGATTTTTCGGCAGCTATGGGCTATCAGAGTGTCCTTATCGATGCCTTCTGGGACAAACAGATAGGCTATGACCGTATAGAGGAGCTGGCACGCTATGGCAAGGAACGGGGCGTGGGGCTCTTCCTTTGGTATAATTCCAATGGCTCATGGAATGATGCCCCACAGACACCCATTGGGAAAATGAACAACCACTTGGTACGCCGACAGGAGATGGCTTGGATGCAGCGTGCCGGAATCAGAGGAATCAAGGTTGACTTCTTCGGTGGCGACAAGCAGAATATGATGCAGTTGTATGAGGATATCTTGGTTGATGCAAATGACTTTGGACTCCTTGTCATCTTCCATGGCTGTACCTTACCTCGCGGTTGGGAACGAATGTATCCGAACTATGCGGCCAGTGAGGCTGTACTGGCCTCGGAGAATCTTCACTTCGGACAGGGTTCTTGTGATGCCGAAGCTCGTAATGCCTGCATTCACCCATTTATACGCAATACTGTGGGTGCCATGGATTTTGGTGGCTCAGCCCTGAACAAGTATTATGGAGCTGACAATCAACATGGAACGGTGCGCCGTACCAGTGATGTCTATGCACTTGCTACGGCCGTGCTTTTTCAGAGTCCTGTTCAGCACTTTGCCCTGGCACCGAATAACCTTGAGGATGCGCCTGCATGGGCTATTGATTTCATGAAACAGGTTCCCACAACATGGGATGAGGTGAAGTTCATTGACGGGTATCCAGGAAAGTATGTTGTATTGGCACGTCGTCATGGACAACGGTGGATTGTAGTGGGTATCAATGCTGAAGATACACCTTATACCGCCACCTTGTCGCTTCCGATGTTTGAGAAGGGAGCATCCTTAAAAGTCTATAGTGATGATACCCAGCTGAATGGCAGTGTTAAGTCTGTGAAGCAGAATAAGAAACAAACACTGAAGGTGGTGATACCTAAGAACGGAGGACTGGTTGTAAAGGAGAGTTGACAATTCACAATTAATAATTGATAATTCAGAATAGTGATGAAAGTATTAAGAAGACAACGGACGGTTATGGCAATCGGTGGAATGATGGCCATGATATTCGGACAAATAGCTTGGGCACAGAACCCCTTCGTGCAGACATGGTTCACAAGTGATCCGGCACCGATGGTGCACAATGGTACGATGTATGTCTATACAGGACATGATGAGGATCATGCCGACTTTTTCTGGATGCAGGAATGGAGAGTCTATTCCACACAGGACATGGTGAACTGGCAGGATCACGGCTCCCCCTTGGCACTGGAGAGCTTCTCCTGGGCAGATGATCGTGCTTGGGCCAGTCAGTGTATTGAACGCGATGGGAAGTTCTTCTGGTATATCTGTGCCCATTCCCGTCTGTCAAGGGGCATGGCCATTGGCGTGGCTGTCAGCGATTCTCCGACGGGTCCGTTCCGTGATGCCATTGGAAAGCCTTTATTTGAGAACGGGTCATGGGATCATATTGATCCGACGGTGTTCATCGATGACGATGGTCAGGCGTGGCTGATGTGGGGCAATCCCCGTGTCTATTACCTCAAGCTGAACCGTGACATGATCTCCTATGAGGGAGAGGTGGGAATCCTCCCCATGACGGAGGAGTCTTTCGGTGGTCCTCCCATGGATAAGCGTGAGGAAGGCAAGAAATACAAAGATTCTTATGTGGAAGGTCCGTGGTTACGGAAGGTTGACAGTTCCAAATTCCAGGTTCCAAGTTCCAAGGTATATCAATTACTGTATGCCGCAGGTGGAGTACCCGAGCACATCTCTTACAGTACCGCACCCTCTCCGCTGGGTCCTTGGACCTATGCAGGTGAGATCATGCCGCTTTGCGAGACAAATTCGTTCACGAATCATTGTGGCGTCGCTGACTATAAAGGTCATAGCTATTTCTTCTACCATACTGGTAAGCTGCCGCAGGGTGGGGGATTCGGACGTAGTGTAGCTGTAGAGGAATTTAAGTACAATGCTGATGGTTCGTTCCCCACCATCATGCCTACCGATGCGGGTGTCCAGCCTGTGGATAAGTTTGACCCCTATCGGAAGGTGGAAGCAGAGACAATGGCCTACTCCAAAGGCATCAAGACCGAACAGAATGATCAAGTCGGTGTGTATGTCACTGATATCCATCATGGTGACTATATCAAGTTGCAGGGAGTACATTTCTGTAAAAAAACGCCTCGCACCTTTACTGCCCGTGTGGCCAGTGGCCTGCGCGGCGGTGCCATCGAGATCCGTATTGACAGTGTCGGAGGTGAACGATTAGGACGCCTGGAGGTACCTGGTACAGGAGGATGGGAAGAGTGGAAGACGCTGACTACCGATCTCACGAAGGTTGTCAAGGGACACCATGATCTCTATCTCGTTTTTACAGGCAGGAAAGGACCGAAGCTTTTCAATTTCGACTGGTGGGAGATGCGTGGACTTGAGCAGGTGAACATGCCATTGTTCCAGACCAAATACACCGCTGATCCCTCACCACTTGTGGTGGGTGACACCTTATTCTTATATACCTCACATGATGCACACTTCGAAGATATCCCAGACCCCAACGAACGTAGTTCTGCCGGTTTCTTCATGTATGACTGGCTATTGTGGAGCACTACAGACATGGTGAACTGGACGGAGCATGGTGCGGTGGCCTCACTGAAGGAGTTCAGTTGGCGTGAGCGGGATAACGGTGCCTGGGCTATTCAAACCGTAGAACGCAACGGGAAGTATTACCTTTATGCTCCACTACATGGTCATGGTATCGGCGTGCTCGTGGCCGACTCTCCTTATGGCCCCTTCCGTGACCCGCTCGGTGAACCGCTCGTGTGGCAGAAAGAACACTGGGACGACATCGATCCGTCGGTGTTCATCGATGATGACGGACAGGCCTATATGTACTGGGGTAATCCCCATGTCTATTACGTCAAACTCAATGAGGATATGATCTCTACCAGTGGAGACATCTGTGTGCTCAATCCTGAGGATGGTGTGATGCGCCCTGTCAAGGAGGAGGGTGCGAAGATAGATGTAAGAGTGCCCGAAGAGCAGAAAACTGACTGGGCTGTGAAACACTATCAGGAAGGTCCTTGGATCTATAAACGTAACGGTCACTATTATCTCGCGTATGCCACAACCTGCTGTCCAGAGGCATTGGGCTACGCCATGAGCGACAGTCCTACAGGACCGTGGAAATGGAAGAACTACATCATGAGTCCTACGCAGCGTGACCGTGGTAACCATCCCGGCATCTGTGACTACAAAGGTCACTCCTACGTGTTCGGTCAGAACTACGACCTGATGCATCTGGAAACATTCAAGCATAGTGAGCGCCGTTCGGTATCAGCACAGGAGATCACCTACAATGCCGATGGGACCATTCAGGAGATTCCCTACTGGCTTGACCAAGAGCCGATGAAACAGCTGCACTGGCTGAATCCTTATCAGCGAGTGGAGGCAGAGACAATGGCTTGGGGTAACGGACTGAAATCTGCCAAGATGGGTATCCCCAATACGGGAGTGGTGAAAGACATGCCAGCCTCTACCGGACGTAGGAACATGTATATTACTGACATCAACGATGGTGAGTATATCCGTCTGCGTGGTGTTGACTTCGGAGGCAAAGGAGCACGTCGTTTCCTCATGACAGCCGCTGCTACCGGACGTTGCGACATCATCGTCCGTGTGGATAGCATGGATGGACCTGTCTTAGGTACACTGTCGATCACGGGAACAGGCTCTGTGGAGAAATACCGCCAGTTCTCTGCCAAGATGAAGTCTGTAACTGGTGTACACGACTTGTATCTCTGCTTTGCACAGGCACAGGGTGATGTCCGTTTAGACTGGTGGAAATTCCAATGATATTCAATACTAACGATCAATTATTCTGTTTTATGAAAAGAGTTTTTATTATTTCGGCCCTGTTCTTGGTGTCCTTCCGTATGATGGCTTATACACCTTGGCAAAAGGGAGGCTTTGAGACACGACAGTATCGTAACCTCTTAGTGGAGATGGGCTATTCACCGCAAGCGGTGGAAGACAAGTTGAAAGAGGTGTTCCACGATGTGTTCTTCGGTCCCAACAAAGTGTATTTCGAAGTGGGGGACTCCATGGGATATGTGTCGGACATTAAGAACCATGATGCTCGTACTGAGGGTATGTCATACGGTATGATGATTGCGGTGCAGCTAAACCAGAAAGATATTTTTGACCGTCTGTGGCGGTGGAGTAAGAAATACATGCAGCATCAGTCGGGTATCCGTGAGGGCTATTTTGCCTGGAGTTGCAAGACCGATGGTACGCGTAACTCCGATGGGGCAGCCAGCGATGGTGAGTTGTATTTCATCACCTCCCTGATCTTTGCTTCCAACCGTTGGGGTGATGATACGGGCATCAACTACAAAGCTGAGGCCCAGCGTATCATTAACTGTACAATGCCGAAGGAATATGAACCGGAACGTCGGCAAGGAGGTTTCGGAGGCTTCGGCGGGTTCGGACAACAACAGCAAGGTCCGCAGAAGATGTTCCTCATCGATCCCGAAACCAAACTGATCACTTTCACACCCGATGGTTTTGGACAGCGTTATACCGATCCCTCCTATCATATACCTGCCTTCTATGAGGTGTGGGCACGATGGGCCGACGACGGACGGGCAGACTATTGGCGAGCATGTGCTGAAGCCAGTAGGGCATTCCTTCACAAGGCTACCGACGCGAAGACCGGTTTGAATCCGGATATGTGTCAGTATGACGGCTCACAGATGCAGGGCTTCGGCGGCAGAAGAAATCCCAGCAATAATTTCCGTTATGACTCTTGGCGTGTACCGATGAACATCACCCTCGACTACGAGTGGAGCTGTGCTGATCGTGAATGGCAGCAGGGCTATGGTGAGCGTATTCAGAATTTCTTTTATTCTCAAGGCGTTCATGAGTTTGTTGATCAATACCGCACAGATGGCTCATTACCAGAGGAGAATGAGATTCTGCAGGCTGGTGGCTTCAGAAAGCTTCGTCATTCGATCGGGTTGGTTTCTACGGTGGCTGCAGCCTCTATGCTTTGTACCCATGAAAAGAGCAAAGAGTTCGTGGATGAGCTGTGGAATGCCAAACACGAACCCTTTGAGGATGGTTATTTCGATGCTTACTACGATGGTCTGTTACGACTTTTCGCCTTTATGCATCTCAGCGGTCATTACCGGGTAATCTTCCCCGGGGATTGAGAAGATTATTTACATAACCTGATCTCACTGACACGTGGAGTTTGCCTACCATTGACGGCAGCCAGTGTCAGTGAGATTTCTTTTTGTCTCACCTCTGCGGGCAGTTCCACGATCATCAGCCCTTGTCTGTCGAAAGAGTGGTTACCGAGAGATATGTCATTCACCTTCAGGGTGAGTGGCTCACGGTCACCGACAAATCCCTTGATACGGAGCTTGGTGGCGCCTTCGCCTTTCAGCTGATAGGAGAATGTGCCACGGGTACGACGCCAGTGGATACCCTCGTCAGCTCCGTTCCAACTGCCTTCCGACAGGAAGAAATGGTCACTTTCCGACTGCTGCTCACCACAGAATATCTTGTCGAGGGTGAGAGATTCCAGAGCCAGTCGTTCCTGCTCTACTGCTGCAATCTCCTCTTTCTTGGCATTCCATTCGTTGGCGGAATAAAGCGGGAAATAGATCTGATAACGACACTCATATAACTGATAGAACGGCACCAGCTCCATTCCCTCGAAAGAGGGGAGGGTAAGACCGTTGAGACGGAAGGTCATCGGACGGTCGGCCACTGGTTGCAGGTGGGAAAGAATAGATGCTTTGTCACCGATGATGGCAGGCATCTGATAGAGTGGTATCTGCGGTCCGACAGCGATATGTCCGCCACGGCTGTCATCTGCGTACATCCCGTCTTGGCGGTCTGTGCCGGTCTTGGCAGCCAGAACAATAGGACCATAGAGAAAACTGTATTGTGCCTTCCCGTCGGGGGTGGTCATGGCAGTGAGGTGCATAGGCAGTTCCACGTGAATCTGGTCACCGTCATTCCATTTTCTGTTTACGATGATGTTCCCGTTCTCTTCCTTGAATTTCGTATCCTGTCCGTTCACCAGCACCTTCATGTCTTCCGTCCACCATGGCTTACGGATCTTCACGGCAAACGACTTGGACTTTTTCATTTGGAGGGTAATGTCGGTGGAAGGCTCTTGTGGAAAACGGTTTTTCTGTGTCACCGTGAGGTCGTTCCATGAGAGGATGGAGGGTATGAACAAGTTCACGATAAGATCCTGTCCCTGATGGGCGTAGATCATTTCTCCATAGCGTGCCGGGTTCTCCAATCCCGTTCCCACACAACACCACATGGAGGTCTGGGGCTGAGAATAGACACGGTAGTGTCCTGAGCGCATCGGGGTGAAATACACGAAACCTCCCTGTACGGGGTTGAGAATGGAGAGTATATGATTATAGAGTGCCCGTTCGTAGTAGTCGATATAGTTCACGTTGGCAGTTGTCTGGTAGAGCATCTTGGTGAGTCGAAGCATGTTATAGGTGTTACAGCTTTCCGGTCCCTGCTCACTCTCCAGCAAACCACTGAAGTCGTTGGTGGGATTGAAATGTTCTCTCATGGAGTTGCCGCCGATCGACACACTACGTTGTGCAATGACGACATCCCAGAAGAAAGCAGCAGCCTGATCCCATTCGGCTAATCCTTCGATATCGGCAATACGTTTGTATCCGATCACCTTGGGTATCTGTGTGTTGGCATGTTTGCCCGTGAGGTTATCTTCTTTCTTCAGCAGCGGTTGCAGCATCTGCTGGTCACTGAATTGGTGAGCCAGTCGGAGGTATTTCTTGTCGCCGGTGATAGCGGCCACATCGGCGAAGGTCTCGTTCAGTCCACCCTGCTCACTACGCAGCATCTGCTGGATCTGTTCATCACTGAGGGTGCTCACCTCCTGAATCATCCAGTCTGTCAGCTTCACCAGCATCTGCTTGGCATCTTCCCGTCCTGCCATCAGCCACGCATCGCGCAGTCCTGCATAGATCTTATGAATATTATATAAAGGTACCCAGCGGTCGTTCAGTCCGAACGAAGCAGCACGGATATTCCCCTCAGCTATCTCTTTCCACATTTGCGGTCCGTTGGGAATCCCCGCCAAGTAGCCGTTGCCAGAAGCATCCTGACAGCGTTTCAACTCTTGCAGGAAATAGTCCATGCGCTGTTCAATCTCCCGGTTTCCCGTGGCAGCATACATGTACGACAAGGCCGACAGGTAATGGCCGCCGATATGTCCGTCAAGACCGGTGTTCTCCCAGTTTGTATAGTTCTCGGCCTTAGGCTTCAGTCCTGCGCCTTTCAGGTAGGGTGCCAATAGTCGGTCGGCATCTAACCCCAAGAGGTAGTGGATGTCTGCCTGTTGGTTTTTGAGGAACTGACTGTCGGTGAGTCTGACCTGACTGATCGGGAATGTTTCTACTAATGATGGAATCTGAGCCATCATCATAGATGCGGTGGTAGCCGTCAAGGCGAAGGTGATAAAAAGTCTCTTCATGAGATGATTTGTTATTTAGTGAATTTGTTTGCAAATATATAAAAAAAAGATGAGAATGCTACCAAATGTTATTCCAAATACCTTTATTATTATAAGGATGAAACAAGATATGAATTTTTTGATACAATCCCGATGCCCTATCCCAAGAGAATTGCGTAATTTTGCAATCTAATAAATATAAAGACGAATGAGATTACGTGCATGGCTCGTTTCAATGATGATCGTCAGTGAGTGTTTCCTGGCGGTCTGTGCTGCATGGGGTGCGACAACTGTTCCCCCGGTAAATGGTATGTCACCCAATGGTCGGTTGCTGGTGGTTCCTTATGAGGATGGCTTTCAAGTTCTGTACAAAGGAATTTCTGCTCTACGTATTCCGATGATGAAGGCAGAAGCTGCCACGAAGATAAAGAACGGACCGTTACAGTTTGTTGACCACCTCACTGTGGATTATCAGATGTTGTCGGGCAAACGGCTGCATGCCACGAACGAAGCCAACGTATATCGTGTGGCGATGGGGCCTCAGGCATCACTGGTATTTCGCCTCTATAATGACGGCATTGCATTCCGTTATGAATATACAGGATTGTCGGCAAGCCGTTGTCCTGAGGAGCAGACCGTCTATCGTATTCCCGAAGGAACACGGCGGTGGATGCAACAGTGGACAGACAGCTACGAGGGCTTCTTTCCACTTTCCACCACCTATCAGGTGAAACCTGTTCCCTCCTTCAGCGGTGTGTCGAAGTCGGAGGATGGCTGGAATAACCGTTGGGGCTATCCGGCTCTGCTCGAACCTGCTGACGGAGTGTTTACCCTTATCACCGAAGCCAATATCGAACGCAATCAGAGTGCATCATGTCTTTTCAATAAGGGTGAGGACTATGCTGTCGTCCCGGCAGAGAATGAGGCTGTGATCCGAGGTGAATGGCATACCCCATGGCGTGTGGCCATGATCGGCAGTCTTTCCGATATCGTGGCATCAACACTTGTCACGGATGTGTCGGAGCCCTGCAAATTACGAGATGTCAACTGGATTCATCCCGGTGTCGTCTCATGGATTTACTGGGCATATAATCATGGTTCAAACGATTATGGTATCATCAAAAAATATGTGGAAATGGCAGCAGCCTTGAAACTGCCCTATGTGTTGATTGATGCTGAGTGGGACACGATGAAAGACGGCTATACCATTGAGGATGCAGTAAGCTACGCCAAGTCGCAAGGCATCAAACCCCTTATCTGGTACAACTCTTCCATCGGGTGGGTGGATGGTGCCCCCACACCCAAATATCGTCTGAACAGGCCCGAAGACCGTGAAAAGGAGTTTGCCTGGTGTGAGCGCATCGGGGTGGCTGGTGTGAAGATCGACTTCTTCTCTGGGGATAACCTAAAGAACATGGACTATTGTATCGAACTCTTGGAGTGTGCCGCCAAGCACCATCTGTTGGTGAATTTCCATGGGGCTACCATTCCGCGAGGCTGGCAGCGAACCTACCCGAACCTGCTCTCCACAGAAGGTGTGTATGGCGCAGAGTGGTATAATAATGTAGGTACTTTCACGAATAAGGCAGCAGCTCATAACGCCACACTTCCTTTCACACGCAATGTGATCGGACCGATGGACTATACCCCGTGTGCTTTCTCCGACTCGCAGCATCCACATATCACCACCCATGCCCATGAATTGGCACTGACGGTGATCTTTGAATCGGCATTGCAGCATCTGGCCGACAGACCCGAGAGTCTGCTGGCCCAACCTGGTGAGGTACGATCGTTCTTCGGTCAACTTCCTACCGTGTGGGACGATACCCGATTGCTGACAGGCTATCCTGCCGATCATGTGGTCATGGCTCGGCGTAGCGGACAGACATGGTATGTGGCGGGCATCAACGGTACCGATGAACAGAAAACCATCACGTTCAACCTCCGCGAGATCTTTCCCTCACGACATGTACAGGTAACGGTCTTTGCCGACAGTGGCAATAAGAATGAACCTTGGTCCATCACCACGATGACCGCCGAACAGATGCCCACTTCGATGACCTGTCTGCCTCGTGGCGGTTTTGTGCTCGTTGTCAAAGAATAAGAAAAGTATTCACTAACTATAACAATTATTATCAATGATGAAAACAATCATGTTGAAGAAAGTGCTCTTGGCAGCACTGTTGGCACTGCCGTTTGCGAAGATGACGGCTGCCGTAGATCCGAATTTCTACATCTTCCTCTGTTTCGGACAGTCGAACATGGAAGGAGCAGCACGCCCGGAGGCTGCCGACATCGCCAGTCCTGGACCCCGGTTCCTGCTGATGCCAGCAGTAGATGATCCGCAGCGTGGGCGAAAGATGGGGGAGTGGTGCGAGGCATCGGCACCCCTGTGTCGTCCTAATACAGGACTGACCCCTGCCGACTGGTTCGGTCGTACCCTCGTGGCCTCGTTGCCGGAGAACATCAAGATCGGTGTCATCCATGTGGCAATTGGTGGTATCAAGATCGAAGGCTTCATGCCCTCCGAGATCGCTAACTATGTGAAGACAGAGGCTCCCGGATGGATGAAAGGAATGCTTGAGGCTTACGACAATAATCCGTATAAAAGACTGGTCGATCTGGCAAAGAAAGCCCAGAAGGATGGTGTCATCAAGGGTATCCTCATGCATCAGGGTGAGTCAAACACTGGTGATCCCGACTGGGCCAAGAAGGTGCAGAAAGTATATGATGCACTCTGCGGTGACTTGAAGCTGAAACCCGAGGAGGTGCCTCTCTATGCAGGACAGATTGTTCAGGCCAATGGTCAGGGAGTGTGTATCGGTTGTAAGAAGCAGATCGATGAACTGCCCCAAACACTCCATACCGCACAGGTGATCTCTTCCGATGACTGTACCAATGCCCCCGACCGCCTGCACTTTGATGCTGCCGGTTACCGTGAGTTAGGATGTCGCTATGGTGAGGCTGTGGCCCGTAACCTGGGCTTTGAGCCGAAGCGTCCGAAGATGCCGACAACGGTGAAGAAAATGGTGGTGCCCGCTGATGCTTTCATCGCCTCTACCACCGTGCCCGGCAATCAATATCCTAAACTCGACTCCCAGCACCGTGGGTATTTCTACATCAAGGCTCCTGAGGCAAAGGGTGTGGTGCTCGATATCTGCGACAAGAAATACAACATGCAGTCGGATGGTGAGGGTGGATGGACCGCTGTCACCGATCCCTTGGTAGAGGGCTTCCACTACTATTTCATGAATATCGGTGGTGTGAACTTCATCGACCCAGCTACAGAGACCTTCTTCGGCTGTAACCGGGAGGCTGGTGGCATCGAGGTGCCCGAAGGCAGCGAAGGCGACTATTATCGTCCGCAGCAGGGTGTTCCACACGGTCAGGTGCGCAGCATCTATTACTTCAGCAATGAGCAGCAGACATGGCGCCATGCGATGGTCTATACACCGGCTGAGTATGAGCTGAAGAAATTCCAGAAGAAACGCTACCCTGTGCTCTACCTGCAGCATGGCATGGGCGAGGATGAGACAGGATGGAGCAAGCAGGGACACATGCAGCACATCATGGACAATGCCATTGCCAAGGGTGAGGCCGTACCGATGATTGTGGTGATGGAAAGTGGTGACATCAAGGCTCCGTTCGGTCAGGGCCAGACGATGCAGACCTATGGTAACTCGTTCTATCCCGTACTGCTGAACGATCTGATTCCTTATATCGATGCGAACTTCCGTACGAAGAGCGATCGTGAGAACCGTGCCATGGCAGGACTATCATGGGGTGGTCACCAGACTTTCGATGTAGTGCTGACGAACCTCGATAAGTTCTCTTACCTGGGCACTTTCAGCGGTGCCATCTTCAACCTCGATGTCAAGACGGCCTATGATGGCATATTCACCAAAGCCGACGAACTGAACAAACAGATCCACTACTTCTTTATGATGAGTGGTACGGAGGGCATGGATAAGATGTTCGGCACCGAGAAACTGGTTAAGAGTCTCAACGAGATGGGTGTCAATGCCCATTACTATGAGTCAACGGGCACCGCCCACGAGTGGCTCACCTGGCGTCGTGGACTGAAGCAGTTCATCCCACATCTGTTCAAGAAGTAAATTCTTCTAAACAGAGAATCTATACATAGTGAACCCCAGAAGTTAGGCAGAAAACTTCTGGGGTTCACTTAGCTGATGGTCATCGGACATTTCACGTTGGTGGATCCATCCCTATTGTAAGCACCACATTCATGTGTTAACAACTAAAAAAACTAATATATTTAGTTTAAAAACTAAACAATTTAGTTGCAAATAACGAAATCTTTTAGTTACTTTGCGCTCAGATATTGATTAATGACGCAAATATAAGGTAACTTAAAACCATTAGCAATGAAGAAACTGACCAACAAGGAAAAGGAAATCATGGACCTGTACTGGCAGCACGGTCCGATGTTTGTTAGGGAGTTGCAAGCGCTTTACGACGAGCCACGCCCTCATTTCAACACGCTCTCCACGATTGTTCGCATTCTGGAGCGTGAGGGCTATCTCGGTCATAAACAGTTTGGTAATACCTACCAATACTATCCTCTCATCTCGGAGGCAGAATATGGACGAAAGTCGATAGCTGGTATCATCAAGAACTACTTTGACGATTCCTACCTCTCTGCCGTGTCCTCGTTTGTCAAGGAAGAAAAGATCAGTATTGAGGACCTTCGCGAACTCATCAACAAAATCGAACAAGAGCAATGATGGATTTCCTGATATACGACGTCAAGGTAGCGGTGCTCATCGTGGTGTTCTATATGTTCTACCGCCTG
>DETG01000106.1:0-2228 GCA_002361535.1 Prevotella sp. UBA3294 | reverse complement strand
AGACCTTCCACCGTGTGAACCGCCTCGTGCTGTTAACCACGGCTTTGGCCTCGTTCCTATTACCGCTGTGTGTGTTCACCATGCACAAGACAGTGATGATTGACTATGACATCAGCCAACTTGGTGAACTCACTATGAACGAGTCTGTTGTGTCGGCCATGCCAACCGACAATCAACCCTCTGTCATCCTGACAACCGTCCTGCCTGTCCTGTTTATTATAGGTATGCTGGCTACGCTTGTCCATACCCTGATATCGCTCATCAGAATCCAGCTGCTTATCCATCGAAGCGAGAAACATCCGCAAGAAGACGGTACGGTGATCTGTGTGACCGGTAACACAACACTGTCGCCCTTCAGCTGGATGCACTATATCGTGATGAACTGTAGCGACTATGAGGCACACGATGCCGCCATACTCGCTCATGAACGGGGACATATCCGTCTCGGACACTCTTGGGACCTGCTCTTCGTTGATCTACTCACTGCCCTCCAGTGGTTCAACCCCGCCATGTGGATGCTACGCTCGGATCTCCGTGCCATCCACGAATACGAGGCCGACAGTGAGGTACTCTCTCTTGGGATTAATGCGCGTCAATATCAATATCTGTTAATCTCAAAGGCCGCGGGCATCGGTGGGTACTCCCTTGCCAACGGCATTAGTCATAGTACCCTCAAAAACCGAATCAATATGATGTTACATAAGAAATCTAACCGAACCAGTTTGTTGAAGCTTTTCGCACTTGTCCCCATCGTGGGCATCACCTTAGCTCTCAATGCACGAACCGTCAACGATTATGTCTATGACGGTCCGCAGAAGCAGAACCCGGTGAAGAAAGGTAAGAAGAATACCACCATCAAGGTGGGTACTCAGGAGATCAAGGTGACTGAAGATCAAAAGGATGATAAGACCGCTACGGTTACCATGAATGTGGTTGAGGAAGAGGAGAATGCAACAGACGATAAGGTGTTTGATGTGGTTGAGAACATGCCCCAGTTCAATGGCGGAATGGGCGCCTTGATGCAATATCTGTCTCATAATATCCACTATCCGGAAGAGAGCGATGTACAAGGCCGCGTCATCGTCAGCTTTGTCATAGGCAAGGATGGCAGTATCAGTAATGCACAGGTGGTGAAATCCCTTCATCCCTCATTCGATGCTGAGGCTCTTCGTATCATCAATAATATGCCCAAGTGGATTCCTGGCACCCAGAATGGCAAACCTGTCAATGTCAAATACGCCGTTCCCATCAGCTTCAGGAAGTCAACAGGTAGCTTCGAGACAAAGGAAGAACCCCAAGCCGTAGGCACCTTTGTTACTATCGAGGGGGATGGTAATGTCAAGGTGGCAAGAGAGAATGATAAGAAAGCTGTGGAAGTCATTGTTGCTAAAGGAATCGGTCTTTTCGACTTCGTTGACGATAAGGACATCGATATCTATGTTGATGGTAAGTTGATTGACCTGAATGACAAGCGCAACACGGTTTCCCCCGATAACATCGAGCGTATAGAAGTCAAGGGCACCAAGGGTACTCGTAAGAGCATTCACGTCTACATGAAGAAAAAGTGATCATCCGGTTGGTTGTACTAAAAGTAACGGGGATAGGCCGGTTCGGTTTACTCCCGTTATTCTTTTACAGAGTTTGCCCCGTGGTGCGCCGATTACCGGGGCATCGTCATCCAGAATGGGAAGAAACGTTTCAGAAAATGATTGTAAACAAGTCCAATAACTTCAGAAAACCATCTTTTAATGGACAAGAATACGGCTCTTAGAAGCAAAAGAAAGTGACTTGTGATTACAAAACAAATTGTTTTGTTCTTTAAGAAGTAGGTTTTTACACACAAAAGTGATGCTTTTTAGAAGACAAAACAATTTGTTTTGTTACGGGAGTTCTACGTTAATGAAAGATGAAATAGCATTCAAGAAAAATGAAAAGGCAGTTTTCAAGACATGATTACGGCTTCGGAAGATGATACAGGACTATAACGAAAAACCGCTGAACCTTGGGTTCAGCGGCGTTTCTCTCAATTTCGTTCGAGCTTAGATTACTCAGCAACAGCAGCTGTATCAACAGCAGCGGTGTCAGCAACAGCAGCGGTGTCAGCTACGAGAGTGTCAACCGGCTCTTCTACTGCAGGAGCAGCAGGCTTGTTGTCTGTACAAGATGCGAAAGAGATAGCTGCAACAGCTACGAACATTAAAACTAATTTCTTCATTTTCTTTGCTTTT
>DETG01000051.1 GCA_002361535.1 Prevotella sp. UBA3294 | reverse complement strand
ACATGTCGTACTCTTCGAAGGAGCCCTCGTCGAGCAGCATGTCAATGCGCTCGCGGGCCGTGTACTTGCCGCGCTCGTGCTGTTTTTGTATAGCTTTTTCACCACCACCGAGACGGGCTTGCTCGCGCTTCTCGATGAGCTGTTTAATCTTTTCTAATTGCTTTGTCATTGCTGTATTTTGATTATCTGTTATCAGTTTTCAATTGTCAGTTACCGATTTTTGAGCCTTACTCGGGGTGCTCACAGAGTTCGGTCAGGATGCCGCAGGTTGACTTCGGGTGCAGGAAGGCGATATTCAGGCCCTCTGCTCCTTTTCGTGGAGCTTGGTCGATCAGACGTACGCCCTTCTCAGATACTTCTGCCAAGGCATTGGCCACACCATCCTCAATGCAGAATGCCACATGGTGCACACCTTTGTTCCCTTTGTCGAGCCATTTCTGAATGGTGCTCTCGGGAGAAGTCGGCTCCAGCAGTTCCAGTTTAACTTCACCGCACTTCAGGAAGGCGGTCTTTACTTTTTGATCCTCTACAGTTTCGACTGCATAACACTCCAGTCCCAGTACTTCTTTGAAATACGGCAGAGCCTCTTCAATGCTCTGGACTGCGATACCTAAATGTTCAATGTGTGAAATCTTCATGATGAATGAAAATTAAATAGCTGTAATTAAAGTAATAAGTTGGCGCAAAGGTACGGATTATTTTCCAATGTGCCAAATATGTATGCTTAATTTATCCAAAAATAGACGCTATAGCTCTATCAGCACACGCAGATTAACCTGTCTGCCTGTGAGATAGTTCGGAACGGCATATTGCTGACTGGTGACATCGGTGATCCAATAGTAGGAGTTGACGTTGTTGATGCCAAAGAGGTTCAGGCAGTCGATGCCAATCCACACATTCTTTGCCCAGCGTTTCTTCGACGAGTTACTGTTTACGATGGGGTAGGGCGACTCTACCTTCGACTCACCGTAAGCACGGAAGCTCATTCCGATATCGGCCCTTTTGTATGCCGGAGCACGGAACGGCATCTGGTCAAGACTCCTGTGGGGCGCACCGAAGGGCAGACCGTCGGCAAAGGCTAATTTGAGCGACATCTTCCATCGGTCGGTACCAGGGAAATAGTCGGTGAAGAACAGGTTCACCGCCCATCGCTGATCGGTGGGGAGTGGGATACTTTTCCCGTTGATGCGCATCTTCGTGTCCATGAGAGAGAAGGTGAGCCAGGAGTCGCTGCCTGGTACAAACTCTCCGTAGAGCTTCAGGTCGAGACCGGCGGCATGACCGTTGCATTGTTGATTTGCATCATAGACAATCTTCACGTTATTCACGGTGTAGGGCACGAGGTTGCTGAGCAGTTTGTAGTAGGCTTCCGCTGTGAACTTGAACGGTCGGCCAAGCATCTTGAAGCGTTGGTCGTACCCTGCAATGAAATGAATGGATCGCTGGCTCTTGATACGTTCGTTCAAAGTAGCATAGGTGATACCGCTGATGGTCATGGTGTCGCGAAGTTCCTTAAAGAACGGTGCCTGATAGTAAAGGCCGGTGGCCAGTCGGAGTGTGACATCATGGTTAAAGGCAGGTACGATTCCTAATGAGAGGCGCGGACTGAACAGGCTCTCGCGGTTGAAATTCCAGTGAGAGAACCGAACGCCGTAGTTCAAGGTGTAGAAGGTGTTCTCACCAGGACTGGTAAACTTGTACGTATCCTGTGCATAAACCTCGATGCGGTTCGCTCTCAGTTCGTTACGGGCATCAAAGGTATAGACCATGTTCAGGTCTTTGCCGGTATGTGGTATGCTGTAGCCACTGGAGTCGCGCATCTCATATTCACGGGTCTTTTCCTTCACCCGCTCGATCTTGTAAGTCAGACCCGCTTGGAGCTCGTGCTTCTTCACTTTCTGCTGCAGCATCAGCTTGAAGCTCTGCACATTGGCAGTGAGGTAGTTGCGCGCATGTTCCATGTAGGTTCCCACCCCCAGGTTCTCACTGGTCTCCGTCTGTGTCAGCCAGTATTGCCCTTGGATGTCGTATCGTTCCTGCTCATCGGTGTAGAATGTTGAGTAGATCAATGACAGATGACTGTTGTCTGAGAGGTGGCGGGTAATGTTCAGCGTACCGAAATAGGTGCGGAAGATATCTTTCTCCCAACCGTCGAAATAGACACGGAACGACTTCACGTTCTCCATCGTTCCAAACTTTGTCTCACGGTCTTCGGGGTCAAAGTTGTAGTGGTTCTCAGAGATGTCTCCGATCAAGGAGATGCTCCAACGCTTGTTTGGCTCGAAGGTCAGGTAAGTCTGGTAGTCGAGGAAGTTTGGCTGGTATTCACCTTTCGTCTCCAAACTGCCTAACAGATAGCGGGTGGTCTTGTAACGCAGACCATTGCTCCATGAGAATTTCTTGTTGGAGACCCCCACATAGGCACTGGCTCCTAACAAGCTGGCAGATGCTGTGGCTTCGAATTTCTTCGGACGCTTATACTGAATGTCGAGGGCTGATGACATCTTATCACCGTATTTGGCCTCGAAGCCACCGGTGGAGAAGCCGATCTGTTCCACCATGTCGGGGTTGATGATCGACAAGCCCTCCTGCTGACCGCTGCGAACCAAAAAGGGTCGATAGACCTCCACATTATTTATATATACAGAGTTCTCATCGAACGAACCGCCACGGACATTGTATTGACTCGACAATTCGGAATGGGTGCTCACACCCGCCTGACCTTGGATCATCTCCTCTACGGCGTTTCCCGTGACGGAGGGCGTGTTCTGCATGTCTTTCTTGTCTAACCGCTGGGTGCTGCCCGTCTGCCGGATACGCTCTGTCACAACCACCTCGCCCAACTCCTTACTTTCATCGAACAGCTGAATCTGCAAAGTCTGCTTCCCACGAGGATTCCGCAGGATACGAGTCTTCGTCTTGTATCCGATCATGGAGAATTTAACCTCCACGCTGTCAGCTGATTGTAGTGTCATATTGAATTCACCCTTCAGGTTGGTCATCACTGCTTTCCCCTGTTTCCATACCGATACGGTGGCCAGCTCAACGGGGTTGTTGTTCTGGTCGGTTACTTTTCCCTGCAGTGTGAACTGTTGTGCCTGTACGCCAACGGTTGTCAGCAGCATCCACAGAAGGATGAATAATGTTTTCTGTTTCATCACAAACAATAACGCATCCTGCCCTCGATTTATTGTGTTTTCAGCTCACAGAATACTACGACGGCTGTCACGCAACAAATAAGAAAGAAAAGGAAACAAATAAAAAAGGAGGTTGGCTTGAAAAAACGTATCTTTGCAGTCAAAAAATCCAATCAATCAACAAGATGAAGAAATTATCATTACTAATCCTGCTGCTACTGGCCACGATGTCGGTTCAGGCGCAGAACCCTTATCTCCCGCTGTGGGAGCATGTACCCGATGGAGAACCCCGTGTTTTTGAAGACCCAGACAATCCGGGGAAGTACCGTGCCTATATCATTGGATCGCACGACGTGAACTATTCGGCCTATTGCGGTCCAGACATCCGCATGTGGTCGGCTCCTGTAGAGGATCTGAGTCAGTGGCGCGATGAAGGTCCTATCTTTACTTATTATATAGACGGACAGTGGGACACGATGTATGCCCCGGATCTGGTGGAGGTGAAGGATAGGAAGACGGGTAAGAAGACCTATTACCTCTATCCGCACTCCCGTGGTTGGAGACGTACTCCGATGGTATGCAAAGGTGATCGTCCCAACGGTCCATTCACTCCGATCAACCTCACTGCCGACGGTAGGCAGTGTGTGCCTGGTTCCCTGATAGACTTCGATCCTTCGGTGTTTATAGAGAACATCACAGACAAGAAAGACAAAGACTATGACACTGGCTTCCGTGCTTACGTGTTCTATGGGTTCCAGCACTCCACGGCTGTTGAACTTGACCAGAAGACCATGTACTCGAAGCGTGAGGGTACAGAGCCCATTGATCCGTTTATCCCCGCCAGCA
Organism: Prevotella sp. UBA3294; assembly: GCA_002361535.1. Classification (GTDB taxonomy): domain Bacteria; phylum Bacteroidota; class Bacteroidia; order Bacteroidales; family Bacteroidaceae; genus Prevotella. The sequence goes on along the minus strand of DETG01000051.1, from coordinate 3,198 downwards.
GTGCCGATGGTAGGTTGCTTGACAAGCCCGGCAGTGTGTACAAGGCCCTCTATGAAGGACAGGATCCGCTCGACTTCAACTTCTTTGAGGCATCATCTATTCGGCAGGTAGGTAACAAATATGTGATGGTGTTCAGTGGCTACAGCGGTAAGGAATATGGCTTGGGCAATACCAATTCAGCCCTTCGCTATGCTTTTGGCGATTCACCGTTAGGCCCCTGGCGTTCAGGTGGTGTCTTGGTTGACTCGCGTGGCGTGGTCGTGAACGAGGATGGATCGAAGCTCATCACTACCAATTTCGCACATAATACCCACGGCTCATTACAGGAGATCAACGGTCAGTGGTATGTGTTCTATCACCGTCCGCCGCGTGGCTTCGGTAATGCCCGTCAGACCATGGTGGCCCCCGTGAAGATCACATGGGACAAGAAGCCGGTGGCTAAGGGCGGTAAGGTTCGTATCACGGGCTATGATCCTTTTGTTAAGGGAAACGAATGGACTGCTAAGGCTTCCGACGGTAATGAATATACGGGTGCCGAGGTGACTAGTGAGGGTTTCCAGATCTTCGGTCTGCCACCCTACGCTTACTATAGTGCAGGTTATGCCTGCTTCGTATTTGGTCCTAATGCCAATAACTGGATGCAGGACAACCACGACGTCTGGAACAACTCGATGGATCTTGCCGGTATTCAGAACGGTGGCATCGTTGGTTTCAAGTATTTCGGTTTCGGCGGTCTGGCTAAGGACACGAAGGGTGTGAAGGCATTCGAAGGAACAAAGGCAGGCAATGGCACAAGCATAACCCTGAACCTCACCCCGAGTGGCAAGGGGGCATTCACCATTCATGTCCTGCTCGACGATCCGTGGAAGGGTCGGGAGATTGCTACGATCCATGTACCATCAGAAGCTAAAGGGAAGATCGACTGTGTGGCTCCCGTGCCTGCTGTGGAAGGCCTTTCAGGCAAACATGCCATCTATCTCGTGACAGAAGGCCCTGAAGTTCAGGCACCGCAGCAGCCTCAGTGGGGTGGCCGTCGCCCCCAGCAGCCACAACGGCCACAAGGACTTTTCGATCTCCATGGGATCGGATTCGGCAAGACTGGTAATGCCTGTGTGGCACCCAAGGTGCCACAGGTGACGATCACTGCTGATGGAAAGAAACTGACGATTCCCGCTACTCCTATCCGCTTCACCAATCAGAATGGATATAGTGACCAGATCAGGTATCAGGTATATGGCCCATTATCCGCCAATACACTGCTGAAAGCCGCAGCAGATGTAGATGGTGTGAAGTTCGATATCAGTCCTGTTGTTGAAGGACGTGCCACCATCAAGGCCACCTACAATGGTCAGACAAAGGTATTTTTGATTAACTAAGTTTTGCTTGCAAAACTTTTGTGGAGTGTTTTCGAGGAGTGTTTTCGAGGAGTGTGGAGTGAGGAGTGTGGAGTGAGATATGTTTCAAGTACAAGTGGTTTTGTATATGAATAAATACTGTATCTCAGTACTATTCTCACTCCACACTCCTCACTCCACACTCCTCGAAAACACTCCTCGTAAAGACTCCTCACTTATAAATACTTACTCTGTATAAACCTCAACTCCTGTTCCAGCATCTCAAGTTTCGGCATGGGGCATCCTGCCTTCTTAGCCTCTTCGATAGGACGGGTGTAGAGATAATCGATTTCCATTGGACGGTGGAAGTCGGCATCGAGCTTCATACTCGGTTTGTAGGGTGTCATGGCTTTAGTCATGGCAATCATCTTCTCCACGAACGGCTCATCGACATGCTCTACGCCTAAGGCACGGGATGCTGCCACCACCTCCATCATCTGGTCGCGTATCAGTTGCTCGGTGGCGGGATTCTCCAAGAGTTTGTTGGTCATGGTATCCAACGCTACGGTCATCCCATTGAACGGCATGTTCCACACGGCTTTCTTCCAGCGTGCCTCTTCATATTCCACCTCGTTGGTTTCAATCTCTGCACAACGGAAATCTTCGAGTAACTGAGCAAACCGTTCCTTGTCCTTGACAGAGTAGTTGCCTAAGTTGATACTGCCGTAGCATTGGTGATCGATATGTCCTGGTCCTACCTTTCCTGAACAGATGAAAGCCAGTCCTGCCACAATCTGCAGGGTAGGGAAGAGGACCTGCAGGTCGGGTTCCAAACCGATACCATTCTGGATCAATACCACCACGGTATCCTCATGAAGCAACGGGGGAAGAAGATCGCGCAGCAGGTGCTCGTTGGTGGATTTCAGACATACCAGCACCACATCGCAGCGTGGCATATCTGCCGTTGACTGATAAGCATTGACTTGATCTAAGTGAAAACTGCCGTCGCAGGAATCCACCTGCAGACCGTTCTCCTTGACATATTCATAATCTGTATGAAGAAGGAAATGCACCGCATTCCCCGCCTTGGCCAGTTTGCCACCGTAGTATCCGCCGATGGCTCCGGTTCCTATAATCGCGTATTTCATATTCTTTCTTTAAAGGATGAGAGTTCTCACCAGATAATTTTGTGTGCAAAATTAGGTAAATCCATTCAAAGAACAAAAGAAATCAGAAAAAAATTAGCAAACTCCACCACGGGGCAAAAACAGAATGTAAAAGTAAAAAGAACAATTAGGGAAAGGTAAAACGCATTCCAATGGTGAAGATGCCCAAGAAGCCATAGCCCAGTTCTGAATAGAAATGGATGAAACGGTTACCAAGATCTATGCCAACGGGAGTCAGTTGATAGGCGGTTTGCCATCTCACCTCATCAAAATATTCTTGGCGATATCCGTCGCGTTGGGTGTCGTCTTCTAAAGCAGTATATTGTCTACCGTCAGAGGCAGCCTGCTGATAGTCGAACAACATGTGTTGTCTGATGGTTCCCAAAGCCACCCGAGAATAGAGTTGCATGTGTCCTCGCATGATGGTAAGCCAACTGTATCTGACTGATGGCGAAATAAAGAATATACGACTCTGCTCAGTACCATGCTTCGCAAGATAAGATTGGGGTGCCGCCTTTTGTTCGGCATGTTGCTCTTCTATTCCCTCATAAGATTCATTTGACAATCCCCATCCTGCGATGCAACCTACAGCCCATCGTTGGTTCAGGCGATAGTGGTACTCAAAACTCATTGTTATATGAGAATCACCGATGATGTCGGAACATCCCATGGTACTTTCCATATGATAGGTTTCCAAA
>DETG01000123.1 GCA_002361535.1 Prevotella sp. UBA3294 | reverse complement strand
AGATATCCATACTCTTCCTTTCTTTTGCTGCAAATTTAATAATAAATACAGAACTATCCAAGGGGATTAGCTAGATTTTTCGTACCTTTGTGGTCGAATCAACAACACCATCAAGAATGCTGCCAACAACAAGGAGGTTGTGATTAGCTAGAATTTTCGTACCTTTGTGGTCGAATCAACAACAATCCAATGTTCAAGAACATACAAGATGAAGTTGTGATTAGCTAGAATTTTTGTACCTTTGCAGCCAGAACAAGCACTGAAGGAATGGCAACCTGGCAATTGAGACCTAAGCGCCGCCTTTGGTGCTTTATTCATTTATATCGTTAACAGAATAAAGGTAATACTTTACAATTATTCGACCATTGCGTGTTTTTAACGGGTATTATGTTAAGTGGGATAAAGCAAAGTATCGGTTTTTTTACAGGTAATCAGATTGTTTTGGGGACTAATGATACCAAAACGTCAAATGAGAAGCCGCCGCAGCGATGCGCCGGCTTTTTTCGTTCTAAATGTTAAAACCGTAATCTTAGAACAAAATCGTTCCAAAAGCATTTGGTTATTTGGAACGAAATTGCTACCTTTGCAGTGTTCGCTTTAAACAAGCGATCTATGAAGTATTCAGAATTTTACCGTCTGATTGAAAGCTATGGCTGGGAAAAGAAGACTGGAAAAAACAAAGGAACGAACCACGCTAAGTACGTTCATCCGGACTTTCCCTACTTCATCCCGGTTGGCAGACACCCCTCACAAGAGGTGAAGCCCGGCACTCTGAACAAGATGCTTAAGATGGCTGGAATCAAAAAGTAAAGAGCTTCCCGGAAAGCTTCCCACCCCTCCGGGGGTGGGTTTAAATGGACGCTTAAAACATAGTAGAACAGAGACATGAAGAGAGTTTTGGCAATTATCGAAAAAGGAGAGGACGGAGGATATGGTATATATGCCGCTGATGACAGCGTGCCCGTGGTGGGTGACGGCATGACAGAGGCAGAAGCCAGAGATGCCTTTGAGCAGTGTTTGCACGAACAGGCTGCATACATGAAAGAACGTACAGGCCAGTGGCCGGAGTGGTATGCTGACGAGATGGAGGTGGAATATCGCTACGATATGACGGCATTCTTCATGGCATTTCCTTTCATCAACGTGACGGAGTTTGCCAAGAGCGTGAACATCAACCCATCGCTGATGCGGAAATACAAAAGCGGGGTGGCCAAGGCCGGCCCCAAGCAGAAAGAATTGATACAGCATAAGTTTGACGATATCATGACCAGGCTAAGTTCTGTCAAGTTCTGAACCGATCGCTGTTTAAATGAACTCAACCAGAGCCGCCCGTCTGCGAAGACAGGCGGCTTTTTCATGTCCAAATCGGCGGTATTTACGCATTTTTCTCGCCGATTTCCTTGCAGGTTTCGGGATTCTTTGTTGATTGGCCTTTATTTTGCGGTTTAAGCCTTATTAACGTTTTTTTTTGTTGTTAAGAAAAATAGGCGTATCTTTGCAGCGAAAAGCCTGAAGGTGGGGAGGTTTCCCTCCCCTTTGGTTGTCAGATTTCGATTCCGAATCGTATCTTGACTTTCCAAATCCTTAACGAAATTGCTAGTCTCATAAGGCTTCAGGCTTTTCGTTTTTCCTACTCTTTTCGTTTTTAACGTGTATTATGTTAAGTGGGATAAAACTAACCGCTGGAGACATCCTGGAAAAGACCAATAAAGGTATCAAAAACCACTGTCAACTGCCGCCGTTGGCACCTTGATGAGAAAGCTTGGGTTTTCATGGAAAATGATTCTTGGATATAGAAAATACAGGGTAATCGGCCTGAAGGATAGTGATATTCAGGAACTTATGAAGAATGAAGCTATAGAAACCGACGACCGTGCGTTCTGACCTAAGTGGGTGGGGGTGGTGGAGGTGGAGTTTTTTTACAAAATCCCCGTGCGCGCGCGAGGAAAAAATACTTTTTTTATAAAAGTTTCAAAAAACAGTCCACCCACCCCACCCTCCCACCCAATTGTCTTTAACGGGGATTATGTTAAGTGAGATAAAACCATCATCCATCATTTGAACGATTTGATGTCCGGTAGAATGGGGTAGGGTGGGCACCTACATGTTGTTGCTCCGTTACCTACGTATCATTCCGTCGTTCCCTACATCTCATTCCGCCGTTCCCTACAATTTGTTCCTCCGTCACTTTACATCCTTAGATGACGGTGGAACACAGGGTAGATAACGGTGGAAAGGGGGTGGCAGGAGACCATTTTAAAAAGGTGAGGTGGTCAACAAATGAGTTGTCAACGGTCTTTAAGGTGGGGGTAGAAACCTGTTTGTCAAAGAAAATCAGTCTTTTTCTTTGATTTTTGCCGGCTTCTTTGTACCTTTGCAACCGTCTAACTACTAATCGGCCTGGTATGAAGTATTTTCATAGACTGATGACGATCCTGATGGCAATGCTCTTTTTCACTGTGACATCTGCGCAGGAAAAAGGGAAAGCTTCGTATTACTCTCATAGTCTGCATGGAAGGAGAATGAGTGATGGTACGATATATCATCGTGACAGTTTGGTGTGTGCCCATAAGCGGTATCCCTTAGGAACGATGCTGAAGGTGACCAACCTGAACAACGACAAGTCGGTCATTGTCAGGGTGGCCGACCGTGGGCCGCATGTAAGGGGGCGTATCATCGATCTCTCGTACCGTGCTGCAAAAGAGATCGGAATGATTGCGTCGGGAATAGCCATGGTGCGTGTGGAACCCTACCATGGAGAAGTGGCCATCCCGTTCAAACCGGTTGATGAGGCTCCAGAGATACCTGAGTTGGACTTTGAGATTTCTCGTGACGGCTATGACTATGTGCCGCAATGGCAGAAGCCCAAGGAGGAGAAGCCGGTATCTGTGGAGGAAAGGCGGGAGATCATCAAGGATGAGAAGAAACTCTCTGAGGTGAAAAAAGAAATCGCCCCTCCCATGCCTAAGGAGACAAAGGAGGGACGAAAGAAAACCACGACGGGGGTGTCACATAGCAATCCCCATAAGGCTTCGCAGAGACATTGATCTTTGAGCTTTACACAATGCCCTGTGCCATCATGGCATTGGCCACCTTCATGAAGCCGGCTACATTGGCACCTTTCACATAATTGATGTAGTTGCCTTCCTTTCCGTATTTCACGCACTGCTCGTGGATGCCAGACATGATCTGGTGCAGTTTCTGATCCACTTCCTCGGCAGACCATGACATACGCATGGAGTTCTGTGTCATCTCCAGACCAGAGGTTGCCACGCCACCAGCATTCACAGCCTTTCCCGGTGCAAACAGCTGTCCGGCAGCAATGAACTTGTTCACGGCCTCAGCAGTACATCCCATGTTGGAAACCTCTGCCACGCAGAGCGGCTTGTTGGCCAATATACGATCGGCATCCTCACCGTTCAACTCGTTCTGGGTAGCGCAAGGCAGGTAGATGTCGGCTTTCTGCTCCCACGGTTTCTTGTTGGGGAAGAAGGTAGAGCCCTCGAACTCCTCCTCGTATGGCTGACAAACATCATTGCCACTGGCGCGGAGCTCCAGCATGTATTCGATCTTCTCAGCATCCAAGCCGGCGGGATCGTAGATATAGCCATCGGGACCAGAGATGGTGATCACCTTGGCACCTAACTCGGTAGCTTTCTTCGCAGCACCCCATGCCACATTGCCGAAGCCGGAGAGAGCAACGGTCTTGCCCTTGATGTCGAGGCCATGTGACTTCATCATGTGATTCACGAAATAGAGTGCACCGAAACCAGTGGCCTCCGGACGGAGGATTGAACCGCCCCATTCCATACCCTTACCGGTAAGGGTGGCACCATGGAACTGACTGGTGAGCTTCTTGTACATACCGAAGAGATAACCGATCTCACGGCCACCCACACCGATATCACCGGCGGGAACGTCCATGTCTGGACCGATCACCTTATACAACTCGCACATGAAAGCCTGGCAGAACCGCATGATCTCTGCATCGCTCTTACCACGGGGAGCAAAGTCGGAACCGCCTTTGCCGCCACCCATCGGTAATGTGGTGAGGGCGTTCTTGAAAGTCTGCTCGAAACCGAGGAACTTCAAGATGGAGAGATTCACTGAAGGATGGAAACGCAGACCGCCTTTGTACGGGCCGATGGCACTGTTGAACTGTACGCGGTAGCCGATATTCACCTGCACCTCACCTTTGTCGTCAACCCAAGGTACACGGAATGTGATGATACGCTCCGGCTCTACGATACGCTCAATCAACTTGGCTTTCTCGAACTCTGGATGCTGATTGTAAACATCCTTGATGGATTCGAGCACTTCTCTTACTGCCTGTAAATACTCGGCTTCACCCGGATGCTTCTTCTCCAGGTTCTGCATAATGTTCTCTACGTTCATAGTGTAGTTTTATTTTTTTAGTTAAACGTTAAAGATGTTTGTTACTCTTTTAGGTTAGAGGGAATTGACATATTGTCGTTTCTTCACTGCAAAAATACAGAATATTTTGATAGCCGCCAAGGAAAAACAGAAAAATTTTCCTACTGATGCTTACTTTTTGCTAATATCTCCAAGGGAAAGTACTTCAGCCACTCTTTCCCTTACCCGAAAATGACAGTCCCTGTCGTTAAAGGTGAATCCATAGATACGGTCTGGGTCATCCTGATAGTGGGGACGGGGATCTAATTCCAACAGCTCCTGCAGCGTCTGCTGGTCTTGTGGGTCGAGCGTAGCACGTATCTCTTCTGGAATGATGACCGTGAGCTTCTCCCATTGGTGTGTGTCGGTAAAACCGCCCCGTGCGTCAGGGTGACAGTCCACATATCGAAGATATGGCTTGATATCATAGATAGGTGTGCCGTCCATGAGATCGGCTCCGCTGACATAGATGACAGGTCCTTCCGCATCTTCCCAGTCAATGCGTTGGAGTCGGACGGAGGAGAGTCCTAAACGGTTCGGGCGGAAAGGGGAGCGCGTAGCAAAAACTCCCATTCGTTTGTTGCCGCCCAAAAGGGGAGGGCGCACGGTAAGATGCTCCTTAGAGGAGGACGGCTGGGATTCTGTCTCACCGGTCTTGTTGGCAGAGAACTCCCAGATGAGCCAGAGGAAATCGAAATCCTCGATGCCACGGAGAGCCTCGGGATGACGGTAGTCTGGTTCAAGCACAATGACTCCTTCTAACGAGTTTGCCAATCCACTTTGACGGGGAATGCCGAACTTACTCTTGAGGGGTGAACGGAAATGGGCAATGGGAATGATGGTCATACCTTCATTCCTTTGTTTGTTTTTTGTCATGTGGCAAGGTCCTGTTTCGGATTCTGTCGATTCAACACAAAGATTGCTGCAAAGGTATGAATTAATTTCTTTATAACATCCAAATTCATTGATAAACTTACGAAAAACGGGTGAACGTGCCACAATTCCCATATTATTTTGTACCTTTGCATGCAAGAAACAACAGAGTGCTGAATGGAAAATAACATGCCACAACAGTGGAACAAGTTCATCTTGAAAGACGTGTCGTTCGTGAACCTGATGACACGCCGAATCTATAATGTGCTGATCATCGCCAACCCCTATGATGCCTTCATGTTGGAAGATGACGGACGAGTGGATGAAAAAATCTTCAATGAATATACAGAACTCGGGCTGCGCTATCCGCCCACCTTTACTCAGGTGAGCACTTCCGAGGAGGCTGCCGAGGTGCTTGAACGTACCAATATCGATCTGGTGATCTGTATGCCGGGTAATGCCGATAACGATGCTTTCGATGTGGCCCGTGCGGTGAAACATCGTTTCCCGGAGATGCCCTGTGTGGTACTCACACCATTCTCGCACGGTATCACCCGACGGATGGAAAACGAAGACTTGTCGATCTTCGACTATGTGTTCTGCTGGTTAGGAAACACCAACCTCATTCTCTCCATCATCAAACTGATTGAGGACAAGATGAATCTCGAGCACGATATCCAGGAGGCTGGTGTGCAGATGATTCTTTTGGTGGAAGACGGCATCCGTTTCTATTCTTCTGTCCTACCTAATTTATATAGCTATATCCTGGCACAGAGCCAACGTTTTGCCACGGAGGCCTTGAACCCCCATACTGCCACCTTGAGAATGCGCGGACGCCCCAAAGTGGTGCTGGCACGTAACTACGAGGAGGCATGGGAACTGTATCGGAAATATGAAAACAATACCTTGGGCGTGATCAGCGACTGCCGCTTCCCCATGAAGGAGGGGGAGGAGAAAGATCCAGAGGCAGGACTCAAACTGCTGAAGGCTATCCGTGAGCATGACGAGTATATTGCCTTGATTCTGCAGAGTGCGGAAGAGTCGAACCGCAAGAAGGCGGAAGAGGCAGGCATCGGCATCAAGTATATTGACAAGAACTCGAAGAAGATGAACATCGACCTCCGTAACCTGCTGGCTATGCACATGGGGTTCGGTGACTTTATCTTCCGTGATCCGAAGACTCACGATGAGATTATGCGGGTGAGGAACCTCAAGGAACTGCAGGATAATATCTTCACCATCCCCAACGACTCGATGCTCTATCATGTCTCGCGCAACCACATGAGCAGATGGCTCTGCGCACGTGCCATCTTCCCGGTGTCGGCATTCCTGAAGACGGTGACGTGGCATAAGCTTCAAGACGTGGATGCACACAGGAAGATTATCTTTGATGCCATCGTGCAATACCGTCACATGAAGAATATCGGCGTGGTGGCCCTCTTCGACAGGAACCGCTTCGACTCCTACAGTCATTTTGCCCGTATCGGGGATGGCTCCCTTGGAGGAAAAGGACGTGGCCTGGCTTTCCTCGATAACATCATCAAACGGCATCCTGAGTTCAATGACTTTGAGGGAGTGAAGGTGAGCATTCCCAAAACGGTCGTGTTGTGTACGGATGTGTTTGATGAGTTCATGGACTCGAACAACCTCTACCAGATAGCACTGAGCGATGCCTCGGATGAGGAGATCCTGAAACATTTCCTCCGGGCACAGTTGCCGGATAAGTACATCGCAGACTTCTTCGCTTTCTTTGAAGCGACACGCTCACCCATTGCCATCCGCAGCAGTTCGCTGTTGGAGGATTCCCATTACCAGCCGTTTGCGGGCATCTACAGTACCTATATGATTCCTTATCTTGATGACAAGTATCAGATGCTGCAGATGCTGGCCGCTGCCATCAAGAGTGTATATGCCTCGGTTTATTATAAAGACTCCAAAGCATATATGACTGCTACGAGCAACGTCATCGATCAGGAGAAGATGGCAGTGATCTTACAGGAGGTGGTGGGGAAACGTTACGGCGACTATTTCTACCCAAATATCAGCGGTGTGCTGCGATCCCTGAACTATTACCCCATCGATGATGAGAAGGCAGAGGAGGGTGTGGCCAGCTTGGCGCTCGGCTTAGGGAAGTATATCGTTGACGGCGGTCAGACACTTCGGGTGAGTCCGTATCATCCCCACAAACTGTTACAGATGAGTGAGATGGATATCGCCCTCAAGGATACACAGACACGTTTCTACGCATTAGATATGACCCATGTGGGTAATGACTTCCAGGTAGATGACGGCTTTAATATCAAGAACCTTCGTGTGAGACAAGCCGACAAGGATGGTTCGGTACGCTATATCTGCAGTACGTTCGACCCTGTTGACCAGATGATTCGCGACGGGTATTATGAGGGAGGAAGGAAAATCATCTCGATGTGCGGTGTCCTCCAACATGGTATCTTCCCACTTCCTGAACTGTTACAGATGTCAATGAAGTTTGGCGCTGAGGCCATGAAACGTCCTGTGGAGATCGAACTGGCATGTAATGTGAACGACGACCGTACCGGGGAGTTCTACTTGTTACAGATCCGACCGATTGTTGACAGTAAGCAGGTGCTGGACGAGGACTTGAAGAAAATCCCTGATGAACAGTGCCTGTTACGCTCTCATAACTCGTTGGGACACGGAATCAGCGACGATGTCGTGGATGTGGTATATGTGAAGACCGATGAGAACTTCTCGGCTGCAAACAACCCGATGATAGCGATGGAGATCGAGAAAATCAACCAGCAGTTCCTGGAAAAGGGAACCGGCTACATCCTGATCGGACCCGGACGGTGGGGGAGCAGCGACTATTGGTTGGGTATCCCTGTCAAGTGGCCGCATATCTCAGCAGCTCGTGTCATTGTGGAGTCGGGACTGGAGAACTATCGCGTAGATCCATCACAGGGTACGCATTTCTTCCAGAACCTTACCAGCTTCGGTGTCGGCTATTTTACAGTGAATACTTTCAATGGTGATGGCGTGTTCCAAAAAGAAGTGCTTGATGCCATGCCTGCAGTGGAAGAAACGGAGTACGTACGCCATGTCCGCTTCGACCATCCGTTGAAGGTGATGATGGATGGTATGAAACAGGAAGGTGTGGTCTTACTAAGTGACAATTCTGTTAAATAATGTTTCATTGCAGGGAGATATGTTAAAGAATGAAATTTTGTGGTCCGTTTGTTTGGAAGGAACATAGAATATTCGTATCTTTGCAATGTGTTTTTCATAGTATTAGATTTAAGGTTAACAATTTCGGAGTACGGCGGTACTCCATTTTTTTTGCCTTTTTCTAAGCTGCATCCTGTGTTTGCGTGATTCAAGCGAGTGAGTTTCACTCATTTTGTCCGTGTTGAAAGGCACGGAATCATTTAATTATGTCCAAATGAAATGTTTTTATTTGAAAATGTTGCACTATTCAAAAGATTTTACTAAATTTGCAACTGTTTATTGGGAATTACACATTATTAATTTTAAATAGTAATTGATATGAAGAAGTATTTAGCAGAAATGTTTGGTACAATGGTACTTGTACTGATGGGCTGCGGTGCAGCTGTGAGTCTTGGATGTTCAAATGCAGATCCCGAGACAGTAGTAGGCACTGCCCTGGCTTTTGGCTTGGCAGTAGTAGCTATGGCTTATACCATCGGAGGTATCTCTGGTTGCCACATCAATCCGGCAATCACCTTAGGTTGTTTCCTGACTGGTAGAATGAATGGTAAAGACTGTGGAATGTATATGCTGTTCCAGGTGATCGGTGCCATTATCGGCTCTGCTATCCTCTATGCCCTGACAGCTTCCAGCGGCCTTGTTGGAACTGGTGCAAATGACCTTCAGGCCAATGGTGTAGATACCATCCCCGCTATCGGCGGCCTGCTTGCAGAGATTGTATTCACTTGCGTATTCGTTTTGGTAGTACTGGGTGCTACATCCAAGACCAATGGCGCCACCAATAACTTCGCTGGTCTGGCAATCGGTCTGGCCCTCGTACTGGTACACCTCTGCTGCATCCGTTATACGGGTACTTCCGTGAATCCCGCACGTTCTATCGGTCCGGCTTTGTTCCAGGGAGGTACAGCCTTGGCTAATCTCTGGATCTTCATTGTGGGTCCGTTCATCGGTGGCGCTTGTGCTGCTGGTATTTGGAAGGTCATTGAGCCTGAGAAATAATCGTATTTAAGAGATGAGAACTGAGAGGTGAGAACTGAGAGGTGAGAACTGAGAGGTATGATTACCTTTAAGAACTGGCTCTAGGGCTTGTTCCAGGGTGTAATCATACCTCTCAGTTCTCACCTCTCAGTTCTTATTTATAAAAAAATTCCTATGAAAACATCTTTTCGTGCTTTTTTAACGGCATGCTTTGCCGGCTTGTGCGCAGTGTCCCAAGCACAGGTGAGAATCAATCAGGTAGCTATGTACCCACAGCAACAGAAGGTGGCCGTGGTGGAAGGTAAGGTGCCTGCCTCGAAGGTGGTGATTCGTGATGCGAAAACGAACAAGAAGGTGATGAGTACGAAACAACTCCGCGTAGCCACATCACCTTGGTCGGGAAAGAAACGTACCGTTGTAGATTTCTCCCGTCTGACCACTCCGGGAAACTATATCATTGATTATCAAGGAGAACGGATACCTTTTGCCGTGAAAGAACACGCCCTGCGTGAGGTGTCACAGGGGGCAGTAAAGGCATTCTACTATCAGCGTACAGGTGTACCTATTGAGGCTCGGTATGCAGGACAATGGGCTCGCCCTCTCGGACATGCCGACACCCAGGTTGCGATCCACCCGTCAGCCGTTTCGCCAGGTCGCCCTGAAGGAACGATGATTTCATCACCATACGGATGGTATGATGCCGGAGATTATAATAAGTATATTGTCAACTCTGCTTTCTCCATTGGCATCATGCTCGACAGCTATGAGCAGAACAAAGCCTACTTTGATGCCTTGGAGGTGAATATCCCTGAGAGTGGCAATCATACAGCCGACCTGCTGGATGAGATCATGTTCAACCTGAAATGGATGCTGACGATGCAGGATCCCTATGACGGAGGTGTCTATCATAAGCTGACAACACCCAATTTCGAAGGCTTCGTGATGCCTTCCGATTGCCATCAACAGCGTTACGTGGTGCAGAAGAGTGTGACAGCTTCGTATGACTTTGCTGCGGTGATGGCACAGGCTGCGAGGCTCTACAAAGGTAACAAGGACTATCCTTGTTTCTCTGAGCAGGCTGCACGCGCTGCATTAGCCGCCTATCATTGGGCAGAGCAGAACCCACGTGCCCTGTATTTCCAAGAACGTATGAACCAGAAGTATAAACCAGCTGTATCTACAGGTACCTATGGTGATGGCAGTGCTCGTGACGAGCAGTTCTGGGCAGCTACGGAGTTGTATCTGCTGACGCGTGACGAAGTTTTCGCCTCCACGGCACAACAGCTGCAACCTGCACGGTTCACCATCCCTACATGGGGAGGCTTGGCCTCCTTGGGGGTATTCTCATGGATCGCAAACGAACCTGAACATGCGATCGCTCAAAACTGTAAAAAGCAACTCATTGCCTTCTGCGACAGCGTGGTGAACACCACTGCTACATCGTCGTTCCAGACAGCCAACGGAAACAGTGCGCGTGATTTCGGATGGGGATGTCTGGCAGAGTGCTTTTGTGCCGGTGGCGTGTCTTTACTGTATGCTTATCAGCAGACCGGCAATGAGAAATACCTCACGGCAGCCTTGCAGAATGCAGAGTATATCTTAGGACGGAATGCCACGGGATACTGTTATGTGACAGGCTTCGGTAGTAAGCCCACCATGAATCCCCATCATCGCCTCTCCTCTGCTGATGGTATCGTTGATCCGATTCCGGGATTATTGGCTGGAGGCCCGAACCCTGGACAGCAGGACAAGGCCAGTCAGATTGCCTATCCGTCGAACCAGCCGGACGAGTCGTATGCTGATGTAACTGATTCGTACGCATCTAATGAAATCGCCATTAACTGGAATGCTTCTTTGGTGGCATTGTTAGGATGGCTGGATGCAGTTTATTAAAATAATCGAGTGTGGAGCATGAAATGAGGTTTTTTTGCAACCTGCATTTTGCAAATTCCTATCAGACAGCTGCTGTTCGTGCAACAAAAATGAAAAAACAGACGGATTCTGCCTTAAAAAATGTTGTTAGACTTTGCGGTGAGAAAATAAAGTGTTAATTTTGCAGATGCTAACACGCCAGACGATATGGCAGGCGGATACGATTGTTATTATTCATTATAAATATAAAGTATTATGGTAGATTACAAGTCTTTAGGCCTCGTGAACACCCGTGAGATGTTCAAAAGAGCCATCAATGGCGGCTATGCTATTCCCGCCTTCAACTTTAACAACATGGAGCAGCTCCAGGCTATCATCAAGGCCTCTTCCGACCTGAAGAGCCCGGTGATCCTGCAGGTGTCTAAGGGTGCGCGCAACTATGCCAACGCTACCTTGCTTCGCTACATGGCACAGGGTGCTGTGGAGTATGCCAAGGAGCTGGGCTGCAAGAGTCCTGAGATCGTTCTCCACCTGGATCATGGCGATTCCTTCGAGACATGTAAGAGCTGTATCGACTATGGCTTCTCAAGCGTGATGATCGATGCCAGTCACCTGCCTTTTGAGGAGAACATCGCATTGACAAAGCAGGTCGTTGACTATGCTCATCAGTTCGATGTAACCGTTGAGGCTGAGCTCGGCGTGCTTGCCGGTGTAGAGGATGAGGTGTCGAGTGCTGTGAGCCACTACACCAAGCCTGAGGAAGTGATTGAGTTCTCTCAGCGCTCTGGTTGCGACTCTCTCGCTATCTCTATCGGTACGAGCCACGGTGCTTATAAGTTCACACCTGAGCAGTGCACACGTGATCCGAAGACTGGTAAGCTTGTTCCTCCTCCATTGGCATTTGACGTGCTTGACGCTGTGATGGAGAAATTGCCTGGATTCCCCATTGTGCTCCACGGTTCTTCTTCTGTTCCTCAGGAGTATGTGGATGAGATCAATGCCCTGGGTGGTAAGCTTCCCGATGCTATTGGTATCCCCGAGGAGCAGTTGCGCAAGGCTGCAAAGAGTGCTGTATGCAAGATCAACATCGACTCTGACTCTCGTCTGGCCTTCACCGCTGCTGTACGTCGTGTACTGCATGACAAGCCAGGAGAGTTCGATCCCCGTAAGTTCTGCGGTCCTGCTCGCGATGAGATGGAGAAGATGTACAAGCACAAGATCATCGACGTGCTCGGTTCCGACAACAAGTTGGCTTGCTGCGAGTAATACTCTATT
The DNA here is from genome assembly GCA_002361535.1 of Prevotella sp. UBA3294. Lineage (GTDB taxonomy): Bacteria > Bacteroidota > Bacteroidia > Bacteroidales > Bacteroidaceae > Prevotella. The sequence goes on along the minus strand of DETG01000123.1, from coordinate 20,613 downwards.
CTTTTCGAAGAAATTTAGTTTTTATGTACATATTTTAGCCCCGCCATCTGGCGGGGCTTTTTGTATTATAACACATCAGTATCGCGTTTCAAGACTTCTACATATTCATCGATGCGCCGCATCTCCCTCGGGATGTCAATCCGTTGAGGACAGTGAGGTGAACATTGTCCGCATTGGATACAGTGGCTGGCCTGACGGAGCCGGGGCACACTCCGGTCGTATCCAATGAGGAAAGCACGTCGCTGACGACGGTACTCCTTCTGTTCGTCTGTTGTCTTCTCGTCCTCGACGTTCGGCAAGTTGCCTTCCTTGATACATTTGTTATAGTGTACGAAGATGGCGGGGATGTTGATACCGTAGGGACAGGGCATGCAATAGTTGCATTCGTTACAGGGGATAGTCTTGAGGTTATAGATATCCTCTGCGATCTCCATCAAGAAGTCATTCTCTTCTTTTGTAATAGGCTCCAAGGGTGCATAGGTGCCGATGTTCTCACGCAGATGCTCCATGTAGGTCATACCACTGAGCACCGTGAGCACACCCTTCGGAGTGCCGGCATAGCGGAAAGCCCACGAGGCGACACTGTTCTCGGGACGTTTCTTCTTCATCTTGGCCACAATGGGATCGGGAACATTGGCTAAACGACCACCGAGTAACGGCTCCATGATGACGGCGGGAATGCCTCGTTTCTCCAACTCTGCATAGAGGTAGGAGGCATCGGTGTTACTGTCGTTGATCTCGTTGGCCCACTCCCAGTCAAGATAGTTGAGCTCTATCTGAACAAAGTCCCAGTGGTACTTCCCCTCATCATGCCATTGCAGGAGCATGTCGAAGATCTCTATGTCGCCATGGTAGGAGAAACCGAGGTTACGGATACGTCCTTTCTTCTTCTGTTCCACAAGCCAGTCGAGGATTCCATTGTCCATGAATCGGGCATTGAAGGTTTCCTCACTGTCCATATCCCTTTGCTCTCCACCGATAGCATGTAGCAGCAGGTAGTCGATGTAATCGACCTGCAGCTCCTTCAAAGAGTTCTCGAACATTTCGATGGATCCCTGACGGGTCTGGGTCTCTGGAGAGAAGTTCGACAGTTTGGTGGCAATAAAGTATTTGTCGCGGGGATGGCGATGCAGGGCGATACCAGTACAATGCTCCGACTGTCCCATGCAGTAGGCAGGACTGGTATCAAAATAGTTTACGCCATGTTCGATGGCATAATCCACCTGACGGTTGATCATTTCCTGATCGTAAGGAGCATCGTCTTCGTCACTCTCTTTAGGCAGACGCATCATACCGTAGCCAAGAAGAGATACCTTGTCCTGCGTGTTGGGATTCACACGGAAGGTCATCTTGTCTTTGGGTGGTTCCACGGTAGATGGTGATGTCTCTTCTTTGCCCTTGCAGGCTGCAAGCAGAGTGGAGGAGGCGGCAGCACCGCCACCGAATATCTTGAGGAATTGTCTTCTGGATATCTGTTTCATGGGAAATGGGGTTGATGGTTCAAGTTTTTAATTATTCACAAGTCGGACTCATGATACATTTTACTATCTATGATCGTTCCTATAGTGTTTTATGTACTTCATGTCCCTCTACATAAATGGCACTGAAAGGACGGGCAGGACAGAGGTTCTCACAGGCACCGCAACCGATACATTTCGTTTCGTTGACGGCGGGGATCAATACTGACATTTCATCATCCGGATCCAGTGGGACCATTTCAATGGCTCCGGCAGGACAATGGCGCTCACAATTGCCACACTCCACTCCTTCGGTAACAGGGATACAGTTCTTTTTGATCCATACGGCATGACCTACCTGAGTGCTGACTTTTTCTTCCTTGGTAATCGGCTTGATGGCACCTGCAGGACAAACCTGTGAACAGCGGTTACATTCTGGACGACAGTAGCCTAACTCATAGCTCATAGTGGGCTGCATCAGTGTGAGAAGTCCTGTGGAGGGACGTAATACCTGATTCGGGCAGGCGGATACACAGAGTTGACAAGCGGTGCAGTGACGTTGCATGTTGGCAGCAGAGAGAGAACCCGGTGGCGTGATCGGCGTGATGCGCTGAGGGGCCACCTTCTCCTCGATCTTTGCGAATCCTCCATCGACTTTTTTCTTCGCTTGCGAGAGAGCAGTAGCAGTTGTCGCTAATGCGGTGCCAAGGAGGAAGGAACGTCGTGAGGCGTCATGGGAAGGAGCAGAGGAGTCTGCATGCTTGGCGGATTCCTGCTTCTTGAGTTTCACCGGGCGATAGCTCAGTGCGCCGAAGTTACATGATTCGATACAGTTACCGCAGGCCACGCAACGGCTGTAGTCCACCTGGTGGTTTTTGTAGTCGATGCACGATGCCTTACAGTTCTTCGAACATTTGGAGCAGTTACGGCATTTCTCTGTGTCGAACTGTATGCGTAACCAAGAGAAGCGAGCGAAGAAACTGAGGATGGTGCCTACGGGACAGATGGTGTTACAATAGGTTCGTCCACCTCGCCAGGCAAGAATGGCGATGATCACAAACGTACATGCCGCAATGATCAGTGTGGGCATGCTCTTGATCCATATATCCACATGGTAGAACGCGTAGCTGTTGAAATGTTCTGCCATGGATGCCAACAGGTTGTTTCCTGCTTCATAGATGGGCTTGAACAAGTTCACGACGATTCGTCCGTAGGCACTATACGGTGCTAAAAGTGCCACGAAAGAGCCTATGCCGGCGATGATGGCAACAATGAATACCACCAGCACAGGATAGCGTATCCATTTCTTTTCTGGTGAGAAATTAAAACGGTTCTTCTTCCGCTTTCCGTGTATCCATGAAATCAGGTCTTGCATGATTCCCAATGGACAGATCACAGAGCAATAGATACGTCCGAAGATCAATGTGACTATGATCAAGGCGAAAACGATGCCCACATTCAAAGCCAGTAATGCTGGCAGGAACTGAATCTTTGCCATCCATCCCAAGTAGTGGTGAAGGACTCCGGTAATGTCGAGAAGCAGTAAGGTGATGAATGTCATCATCAGCGCTGCGAGAATGATTCTGGTTTTTCTTAACATAGGATTATAACGTGGATTAATAGTTGATTTTGACTGAAATTGATTTACGGTGCGACAGCACGGACAAGAACGATGCTCGTCTCATAGAGTAGCCAGATAGGCAGCGAGACAATGACCAGCGTCAGGATATCGGCTGTCGGGGTGATGATGGCAGCGACGATCAGGATGGCAACGATGGCATGACGGCGGTAGCGTGTCATCCACGAGGCTTTGAGCATCCCTGCTTTGGCGAGAAGCCAGGAAACGACGGGAATCTCAAAGATGATGCCGAAGATCAAGGTCATCATGGTGAGGGTGTCGATGTAACTCGTGAGGGTGAGCAGTGTCTGCACCTCTTCGCTCACCCGGTAGGTACCCAGGAATCTGACGGTAAGCGGGAAGATGAGCAGATAGTTCACCACCACACCGATAAGGAACATGACATAAGCAGCAACGGTGATCCTGATGGAATACTTCCGCTCGTTCTCGTAGAGGGCAGGGGAGATGAATCTGAACAGCGTATATAATATATAAGGTGAAGCAATCAGCAGACCAGCCATCAATGCCACCTTCATGTGGATCATGAACTGTTCGGTGAGGTCGGTATTCACTAACTGGATAGAGAAATCCTCGATGCCTAACAGCCGGTAGGTGCAGAAACTGCTGTCTTTCGGCGCAAGCACGATATCGAACAGCTTGTCTTTCATGAAGAAAGTGGCGATGCCCATAACGACAGCAGCCACGATCATCCGAATGAGACTACCCCTGAGTACGTCGAGATGATCCCAAAAGGTCAGTGTCTCCTCATGACTCATCCTTCACCAGGGGCTCGTCGTCTTTCCCGTTGATTCCGTCTTTGAAACTTTTCACGCCCTTGCCCAAGCCTTTCATCAGCTCGGGGATCTTCTTACCGCCGAAAAGCAACAAGATGACGAGGGCGATAAGGATAATCTCAGATGTTCCGATATTCATAATGATTATTGTTGTTTATTTCTTAAGGATTTCTGTTTGAATTGTCTCTATATGTCCGGTAGCTGGCTGGTAAATCAGACTGGTCTGCAGCTTCTTGCCAAAGAGTTCGTTGTCCATGGGGGCTGTCACACCAAATTGTGCGGCATACAACTCACTCTCCATCACCATCTTCTCGTTATGGTAAAGGGTGGCACGGATTTTCCCCGGCAGGTTGGCATAGATGCCAGCATCATCTTTGTTCTTCTTACCTGTCTCGGCAATGGCTGTGTTCTGTGCCTGCTTATGCAGGTCGTCAATACTGATATAGTAAGGTTCACCGCTGAGATCATCCGATTCCGTGAGGCCAAACACCTTTGAGAAACGGAATAATACTTGTTTGCTAACAGACTTGTCAGGGATGAACGAGATGACCGTTTCGGTCGTGTCGCGGTCGGTGACACCTTCGAACATCTGTAGTAATGCCGCTTCTTGTGTGTTCAGGTTATTGAGCATGATGCGCATCTGTTCTCCGTCTTTCGGCATGAAGTCGGCTTGTCCTTTATTTAGCTGACTCTTGCTCTCACGGATGTCGTATATCTCCTGGGCAATCAGTTCCGCCATCTTCGCACTGCTGCCAGCAGCCAGAATCTCCTGACTCATATAATCGCGTGGATTCAGTGGCATTGGTTTCTCGGCAGCTATGAAAGGTGAGGGCTTCTGTGTCCGTTTCGGCTCAGCATTGACGGCGAGCAAGATGCCACTCTCTTCATCCACCTTGATACTGTGGATGGAGTGTTTGGCATCGATGGCCGGTGTGAACAGCTTCGTGGTATCTGCCACTCCCTCGGTATTCATTTTGATTGACAGGATACGATAGGAGGTAACAGGTTTCGTAGCCACATCACTTTTCTTCAGGAACCTGTCTGCATACATGCAGAGTTCACCGGGCTGTGTGGATACGCGTTCGATGAGCAGGGTGAAGTTGATGGCGGTACGAGGCAGGTAATAGCTGGTGCCTTCCACGGCCTGCTGTGCCATGGCATTAGCAGGAAGAAGGGTCAGCAGCCCCATGTGAAGAATATTTCTCGTGATTCTTTTTATGATTCTTTTCATTGTTTCTGGATATTAATCGTTGATTCTCAGGAATGCTTTGGGCAGATAGTTGATGAGGTCGCCGGCCATCAGACTCTCTTGTCCAAGCTCTTTGACTGCTATGTCACCTGCAAGTCCATGCAGGTACATGCCCACCATACAGGCATCAGCATGCTTATACCCCCTGGCTAACAGTCCGGTGATGATTCCGGAGAGTACATCACCACTGCCTGCTGTCGCCATGCCTGCGTTGCCCGTACTGTTGAAGACCACATGGCCGTTAGGCATGCACAATGCCGAATAGTGGCCCTTCAAAATAATATAGGCTTGTAGGTGCTCGGCAAGGTCACGTGCCTTTGACAATCGCTCGAAAGAATCAGCACAGTTGCTGCCGTTCAGACGATCGAACTCCTTGGGGTGTGGAGTCATGATAATGTTTTTGGGCAGCTGTTGGAGCCAGGCGCGGTGGTTGGCTAAGATGTTCAGCGCATCGGCATCGAGTACGATCGGGCACTGCGACCGTCTGATCTGGGAAATCAGTGCGATGGCGGTGCTTTCCTGTTGCCGTATTCCCGGACCGATGCATACGGCATCCATATCCTCTGTATCTATGGTGTCACTGAAATACAACTCGTCGCGGTCGATGTCAAGGATGGCCTCGGGAACACTGATCTGCAAGATGTCGTTGTTACGTCTCGGGGTGTGGACGGTCACTTTCCCCGCTCCTGTACGCAGACAGGCTTTGGTGGCCAAGACTGCCGCACCTGCCATGCCATAGCTTCCTGCGATGATCAGCGCATTCCCCATGTCACCCTTATGGGCAAACTCATTGCGATGGAGTATCCGTGGACGTATATCCGACTCGTCAAGCATGGTGTATTGAGCCTCGATCTTTTGAATGCCCTCCTGACTCAGTCGGATATCGAGGATACGCAGTTTCCCGATAAACTGTTGGTTTTCGGCAAAGAGGAATGAGAGCTTCTTCTGCTGCAGGGTGAGTGTGACATCTGCCTTGATAATATTGGCACGAACATTATATGTGTTATCTTCGGTCATCAGTCCTGAAGGGATGTCAATGCTGACAATCTCTGCAGGCGACTGATTGATATATTTCACTAATGAAGCGAAACCGCCTGCCAAAGGCTTGTTCAGTCCGGAGCCGAACAGTCCGTCGATGACCAGTGTGGCAGGTGTGAGCTGCGGTGGGTCGAATTCATCCTTCACCTCGAAGAACTCCTTGACTTTCCGACTGTCTAAGATGCGCTGACGGTTGATGGTACAGTCTTCTGAGAGTTTCCCGTTCACGTTGAAGAGATAGATGCTGACCTTGTAATTTTGTTCTGCAAGCAAACGTGCCACGGCCAAGGCATCGCCCCCGTTGTTGCCAGGTCCGGCAAACACCACTACAGGCTTCTCGTTTGTCCAAGTATCAGTGATGGCGCGTACCAAAGTCTTGGCGGCACGCTCCATCAGGTCGATAGAACGGATCGGTTCATGTTCTATCGTATAATGATCGAGCTCATGTATCTGAGCACTTGTAAATATTTTCATCCCTGCAAAAATACAAAATAAATAGGATTCCACACTCATATCAGTCTATATTTTTTCAATTTTTGTTATTTAAATACTCATATTTACTGCTAATAAAGAATAAAATGTTACCAAAGTAGGTGGAGAATGATTAATTTTGTTGCGGTTTTATCAATAAAGCAGAAGAATATGAAGAAGACATTGATTGTTTCAGGGCTCTTGATGATGTGTCTCACAGGATGGGCACAAAAGGGCGAAGTGGATCATTTCTTGGAGCGCTACCAGGCATTTGTTGTGATGGTAGAGGCCGAGAAGACGATTACCGACGAGGATTATACGTTGTTCTCGACGAAGTATGATCAGCTTACGACCGAGTATCACGAAACCTATAAGGCAATGATGACAGATGAGCAGCTTTCCAAATATACCGAACTGCGCACCCGTTATCAGAAGAAAGTGGTTGACCGAACAGCCTCGAAAGTGGGTGAGAAGATCGACAGTGTGGGACAGAAAGTGATCAAAGGCGTGAAGAAAACAGGATCCAAGGTGAGTGGATTCCTCAAGGGTATCTTCAGCAAGAAGTAGCTTCGTCTTTCCGGTGGTCATGTTACTATTTCTGTGAAAAGCCAAAACATATTTGGCATTTCACACTTTTTTTTCGTAACTTTGAATATCTTCGAAGTTACTCTGTCTCGGAACCAACGGTCGCTGTTCGCGAAGCGAGGTAAAAGCAAATGAAAAGAAAAGCACGCTTTCCTTTTGCATTTCTCTCGATTTTTCGTAACTTTGCGACCGTTAAAGGAATAACAACCATGAGTATCGTTCAAATCAAAGACAAAACATTCTCAGTCTCTATCCCAGAGGAGGAGATATTAAGGCGTGTACAGGCTGTCGCTGACAAAATCAACCGCGACATGGATGGGAAGAATCCCCTTTTCCTCGCGGTGTTGAATGGCGCCTTTGTGTTCGCTGCCGACCTGATGCGCAGAGTGACGATCCCTTGTGAAATCTCTTTCGTGAAACTGGCCTCTTATCAAGGGGTCACCTCAACAGGGAAAGTCTCTGAGGTGTTGGGCATCAACGAGGACCTGACAGATCGCACCGTGGTGATCATAGAGGACATCGTGGATACCGGACTTACCATGAAGCGTATGATTGAGACGTTGGGAACACGGAACCCTGCATCCATCCATATCTGTGCCTTGTTGGTGAAACCCGACAAGCTTCAAGTCGATCTCAATATCGAATATGCAGCCATGGAGATACCGAATGATTTCATCGTAGGCTATGGCTTGGATTACGACCAGCAGGGACGAAATCTCCGCGATATCTACACATTGGTGAAAGAATAATCATTATCAATAGAAAATATGAAGAACATTGTAATTTTTGGTGCTCCCGGATCAGGAAAGGGAACACAGAGTGACTTGATGATCGAGAAGTACGGACTGGGACATATCTCTACAGGTGATGTCCTCCGCAATGAGATCAGGAAAGGTTCGGAACTGGGGAAAACGGCTGCTTCGTTCATTGATAAAGGCCAGCTGATCCCCGATGACCTGATGGTCAGCATCCTTGCTGGTGTCTATGACAGTTTCGGTAAGGAACATGCTGGTGTGATCTTCGACGGATTTCCCCGTACGATCCCGCAGGCTGAGGCATTGAAGAAGATGCTCGACGAACGGGGACATCAGATTGCTGCAATGATTGAGCTGGATGTGCCGGAGGATGAGCTGATGACTCGTCTGATCAAACGCGGTCAGGAAAGCGGTCGCAGTGATGACAATGCCGAGACCATCAAGAAGCGTCTGGATGTTTATCATCATCAGACGGCTCCTCTCATCGAATGGTATAAGAAAGAAGGTATCCACCATCATATAAACGGGTTGGGTGCTCTTGATCGTATCTTCGGGGATATTCAGAAGGTAATCGATAATATATAATGGAGAGTAATTTCGTTGACTATGTGAAGATCTACTGCCGCTCTGGAAAGGGCGGTCGTGGGTCTATGCACCTCAAGCATATCAAATATAATCCCAATGGCGGACCAGACGGTGGGGACGGCGGCAAGGGCGGTAGTGTGATCCTTCGGGGAAATCACAATTACTGGACCCTGCTGCATCTGAAATTCCAACGTCACGTAAAAGCCGAGCATGGCGGTAACGGGGGTAAGGACAAGTGTCATGGCACTGATGGCAAGGATGCCTATATCGATGTGCCCTGTGGAACCGTGGTATATAATGCGGAGACGGGAAAGTATGTCTGTGATGTCACCTACGACGGTCAGGAGGTGGTCTTGCTGAAGGGCGGTCGTGGCGGATTGGGTAATTTCCAGTTCCGTAGTGCCACGAATCAGGCACCCCGTTTTGCCCAGCCTGGTGAGCCGATGCAGGAGATGACGGTCATCCTCGAATTGAAACTGTTGGCCGATGTGGGGCTTGTAGGATTCCCAAATGCAGGAAAGTCAACCTTAGTATCCTCTCTCTCGAATGCCCGTCCGAAGATTGCCAACTATCCTTTCACCACCATGGAGCCTTCGCTGGGCATCGTGGGTTATCACGATAACCAGTCGTTTGTGATGGCCGACATCCCCGGCATCATCGAGGGAGCGAGTGAGGGAAAGGGGTTAGGTCTCCGATTCCTCCGTCATATCGAACGGAACTCCTTACTGCTGTTTATGGTTCCGGGTGACACCGATGACATCAAGAAAGAATATGAGATCTTGCTGAACGAACTGCGTCAGTTCAATCCGGAACTTCTTGACAAGCACCGGGTGTTGGCTGTCACGAAATGTGACTTACTCGATGAAGAACTGATCGAGATGCTGAAGGAAACATTACCCGATGATCTTCCGGTGGTGTTTATCTCTGCCGTGACTGGTTACGGCTTGGATGAACTGAAAGATGTGCTGTGGCAGGAACTGAACAGTGAGAGTAATAAGCTACAGGAGATTACCGCAGAGGACACGCTTGTACACCGCGATAAGGATATGCGGCGCTTTGCCCGGGAATTGTCTGATGAGGGTGAGGATGAGATCCTGTTCGTTGATGATGATGAAGTGGAGGATATTGAGGATTTGGAGGATTACGAAATCGAGAATATTGAAGAAGAATGAATCCAGATCTGCTCACATACGAAATTGCTCCCCAGGTGACTGCATTCAGTACCAAACGCCATGGGGGATACAGTCAGGGAAAATATGCTGCGTTCAATGTGAACTTGTATTGCGGTGATGATACACAGAGCATCTGTCGTAACCGACAGATGCTCTGCTCTTTTCTCGGTGTCGATGAGTCCTGTCTTGTGATGCCGCACCAGACTCACCAGACGAAGGTGTGCACCGTAGATGATTCTTTTTTCTCTTTGGGAAAAGAGGAGCGGACGGCAGCCCTTGAGGGAGTAGATGCCGTAACCACATCCTTGAAAAATGTCTGCATCGGTGTTTCTACAGCAGACTGTATCCCTGTCCTTCTCTATGACACGGAACATCATGTGGCTGCAGCTGTTCATGCCGGATGGCGTGGCACCGTGGCTCGTATCGTTGAGAAAACGGTCACGCACATGCAGCAACGGTATGGCTCCGTACCGCAACGGATGAAAGCCGTCATCGGTCCTGGCATTTCATTGGAGTGCTTCGAAGTGGGAGAGGAGTTATATACAGTCTTTGCCGAAGCTGGTTTCCCTATGGACGATCTGGCAAGGCGTTTCCCGGCGATGCGCAATGATGAGGTGGGGGAGAAATGGCACATCGATCTCCCTCGCTGTAACCGGTTACAGCTGCTCACGGCCGGACTTCCTGCCTCGCAGATTCTCTCTTCGGGCATCTGTACCTATCAGCAAAGCGATGATTTCTTTTCTGCCCGCAGGCTGGGAATACAGTCGGGCAGGATCTTCACGGGAATTGTCTTGAGATAAGAAAGGGAAGCTACTGTTGTAACTTCCCATTTCATTATGCGTTATTGATGTCTGTTTGCCCGCTGCTTACGATATTTGGCCTTCTGCATGGCAGAGCCGCTGCCGTGGGCACCGGTGATATATTTCTTTTTCTTGGCCTTGGTCTTTACCTTGCCATCATCGTTGCGGGAAACACCGCCACGACCGAAGCTGATACCCTTCTCCAGAATACTCTGAAAATCGTCTTCCTTGCTCATTAATTGTCAATTGTATCAATTAGTGGTGGAACAGTCTGACACCGGTAAATGCCATGGCGATATGATATTTGTCACAAGTCATGATTACATGGTCGTCGCGAACAGAACCGCCAGCCTGTGCTATGAACTCTACGCCACTCTTATGAGCTCGTTCAACATTGTCACCGAAGGGGAAGAAGGCATCGCTGCCCAGGGACACACGTGTGTTCTTGGCAATCCATTCCTTTTTCTCCTCACGGGTGAGTACTTCAGGCTTCTCCTTAAAGAACTTCTGCCACTCGCCTTCAGACAGCACATCATCGTGGTCTTCTGAGATATAGATGTCGATGGTGTTATCGCGGTCTGCACGGCGGATCCCGTCAATGAAGGGAAGCGCCATCACTTTGGGATGCTGGCGCAGCCACCAGATATCTGCTTTGTTACCAGCTAAGCGTGTGCAGTGGATACGGCTCTGCTGTCCTGCACCGATACCGATGGCCTGTCCGTCTTTCACGTAGCACACGGAGTTGCTCTGCGTATATTTCAAAGTAATCAGCGCAATGATCAGGTCGCGCTTGGCATCTGCGGGGAATTCCTTGTTTTCGGTGGGGATGTTCTCAAAAAGGGCGGGGTCGTCAAGCTTGATCTCGTTGCGTCCCTGCTCGAAGGTAATACCAAACACCTGCTTGCGCTCTACTGGCTCGGGAACATAGTCAGGATCAATTTTGATGACATTATACGTTCCTTTTCGTTTCTCACGGAGAATCTGCAATGCTTCCTCTGTGAAGTCGGGTGCGATGACACCATCCGACACCTCCCGTTTCAGCAGGGTGGCAGTAACGGCATCACAGGTGTCCGACAAAGCCACGAAGTCACCGTACGAACTCATGCGGTCGGCACCACGGGCACGAGCATAGGCACAAGCCACGGGAGAATCATCCAGCCCCTTCACGTCATCCACAAAATAGATCTTCTTCAGTGTATCACTCAGGGGCAGTCCTACAGCGGCACCGGCTGGCGACACATGTTTGAAACTGGCTGCTGAGGGCAGCCCTGTGGCAGCTTTCATTTCTTTCACCAACTGCCAGCTGTTCAGCGCATCAAGGAAATTGATATAGCCAGGACGGCCGTTCAATACTTCTATGGGTAACTCGCCCTCGGTCATCAGGATACGCGACGGCTTCTGGTTAGGATTGCATCCATACTTCAGTGCTAACTCTTTCATCTTGTCTATTTGAGATTGTTTGATTCCGCCTGCAAAGGTACGAATAAGTGAGCGAAATACAAAATAAATGTATTTATTTTTATTTGCTTTCCTCACTCCGTGAACAGCGACCGTTGGTTTCGAACGGAAGTACTTTCGGCAAAGCCAAAGGTACGAATAAGTGAGCGAAATACAAAATAAATGTTTTTATTTTTATTTCCGACAGCACAACCATTCTACATGGCAGATTGAAACGAAACTTAATACATGAATATTAAAAAACGTGAACGCGCACAATTTGTCCTTTACGTGAAAGAGATGCCATAAATGTCTGTTATGTTGCAACTAAGGGTAAATATGGGAGACAAAAACCGACTTTTCGACATATCCAAAAAGATGTAAACCCGTTTTTTTGCCCGCTATATTTTTTGTATCTTTGCAATCGATAGTTCAGAGAGGCTCTTTTTTTATGGGTTTTCTTTCTGAATTGAGCATTTTAAGAACAGGAGAAAATCTCCGTTATTGTTCTTGTCACCCTAACCTAAATAAATAATGAGTAAGAAAATAATTCTTTGTGTGGTATTGTTGTTGGCAACTTCATTGGCTCCTTCTTCCGCAAAACGGAAAAAGACAGCAAGGAAGGCTGCACCCAAGACCGAGCAAAGATACCAGGAGATAGATAATTACGACTTTCTCTACACAGGAGAAGAGTACGACTACCAAGACAGCTACGCAGCTATTGACAATCTGATGGATGAGGCTTTCTCTCATATCGGTGCCCGTTACCGTAGCGGTGCTAAAGGTCCGTATGCTTTTGATTGCTCCGGGTTCACCAGCTATGTGTATGGACGGATGAACAAGTCGATAGGCTGCTCCTCTCGTGATCAGTATGCCAAGAACATGCCCATCCGCAACAGTGAGATTCAGGCTGGCGACCTTGTGTTCTTCACCAGTCCGGGCAGTGGCCGCAATGTGGGACATGTGGGTATCGTCGTGGATGTAGATCCCGTCAGTGGTTCGTTTAACTTCATTCATGCCAGTAGCTCGAGCGGTGTTAAGGTGAGCAATTCACGTGATGGATACTACTCCCGCCGCTACATCGGTGCTCGCCGCGTGATTTAACGAAAGATATGAAGTCACATTTTATATTATTAGTAGCAGGCTTTTTATTTGCCTGCTCACCATCTACAGATGCTGGCAGGAAAATGCCGGCATCGTCTGTTTTACAGCCGTTGACCACCGACACTGGCGTCAGCAAGGATGAAGGCATTACCATGCCTCCCAGTTCTATGCCCGACACACTGACTATTGCCATGACGGGGGATATCATGATGGGCACCACCTTCCCCAGTGTGATGCTTCCGGCCAATGATGGAAAGAATCTCTTCCGTGACGTGAAGGATCTTCTCTCTGGTGCTGACTTAGCCGTGGGGAATCTCGAGGGAGCACTCTGTGATGGGGGACAGACGAAGAAGAAGGTATCCAATGTCAGCTATGCCTTCCGCATGCCAACCCGTTTTGCTCCGTTGCTGAAGGAGGCAGGCTACGACTTCCTGAGTATGGCCAATAACCATGCCAACGATTTCGGCATGGAGGGTATCCTCTCTACGGAACGTTGCTTGGAGGAACAGGATATCCGTTTCTCGGGTATCGCCGGACGGGTGAGAAGTGCCGTGGTAGTGCGTAACGGGGTGCGCTTCGGACTTTGTGCCTTCGGACATAACGGATATACCATGCAGCATAACGACCTGTCGTTGGTGAAGGAGGTGCTCGACGAACTTCGACAACAGTCAGACATTGTCGTCGTGTCTTTCCATGGCGGAGCAGAAGGACAGTCATACAGTCATCTGCCACAGGGACGGGAGATCTTCTTGAACGAGGATCGCGGCTCGCTGCGTGCGTTTGCCCATTTCTGTATCGACAACGGAGCCGATGTGGTGTATGGTCACGGGCCCCATGTGGTGCGTTGCGCTGAGGTGTATCAGGGACGTTTCATCGTATATAGTCTGGGTAACTTCTGTACTCCCTATGGGATCAGCCTGAAGGGAATCTCCGGCTATGCGCCTGTGGTAACGATTCAGATTGCCAACGATGGGCGTTTCCTTCAGGGAAAGATCCATTCCTTTATCCAACAACGGGGCATCGGACCGCGCAAGGATGAGGCGAACGCGGTGCCACGACAGATGAAAATGCTCAGTGATGCCGATGTGCCGCAAAGCATGGCACGTATCGATAGTCAGGGGAATATCGTGTTGAAGTGATTTGGTGGAATGTATCCTTCTCTCACTCCACTTATTACAAAAAAAAGAGACTCGCAAGAGTCTCTTTTATTCTTTCGTAGAAAGGATTAATCCTTCTTCTCAGCCATCGGAGAACGCTTCTCAGCGATACGGGCTTTCTTACCCGTGAGCTTGCGAAGGTAGTACAGCTTGGCGCGACGCACCTTACCAACCTTGTTCACCTCAATGCTCTCGATGCTGGGACTCTCCAAGGGGAAGATACGCTCCACACCAACGGTACCAGACATCTTGCGAACGGTGAAACGTCTTTTCTCACCATGGCCACAGATCTTGATCACTACACCGCGGTAGAGCTGCACACGCTCCTTGTTTCCCTCGATGATCTTGTAAGCAACAGTTACGGTGTCACCAGCCTTGAACTCGGGGTGCTGCTTGCCTGTTGCAAATGCTTCTTCAGCAACTTTAATTAAATCCATTGTCTTGAAATCGTTTGATTTTTAATAAGTTTCGCGCAACATAGACAGGCAACTCTTCTTCCTTCCATCGGTTACGTCGAAAAAGCGGTGCAAAGGTACAACATTTTTCTGAACTGACAAATAATTTTTGGATTTTTCTTTTCCTTGGGTCAAGAACACCTGCCCACGATGGGCGCGCTCCCTCGAATGAAGCAAGAGAAACTTGCGAAATCGTATTAGAAATAATAGCGCAAGCCCCCCTGCAGACCGACATGCTGGATGCCATAAAACTCGTCCTTCTCCAATTCTATGCCCTCAGGTTTCTCCAGCCCCACGGAGAGCACATTGAATTGTACGCCCAGAGCCAGATGCTTAGCCACTTTCCATTCTCCTCCTATACGCATCGTGACGCCCAAGCGGTTCTGAGAAACAGAATTACCTTCAAAGGATTCGCTGTAGCGGCTATACCCCAAGCCCCAAGCCAGATCACAACGGAACGACTTCGTCCGGGTGTAGGCAAGCACAAGACTGGGGCCTATATAGTTCACTCTCAATTTGACACCTTCATCAAACGATGTGTAGTGATGCAGGTAGTTGATGCCGAAACCAAAGCCCGACTTCCACACGTGGTCATAATCTACACAGATGTCTGCTCCCAGGCGAGACTTGTATTGATGGTTCCCTATCAGGAATTTCGAAGTCATGAGCGTAGGACCGGCACTGATGCGAATCACGTTACGCGGCATCAGCCGGATCAACTCCTGCTGTTGTTTCATCTGTTCTTCTATCTGTTTCTGTTCCTGCTCATAGTATCTCTTCGTTGCCTTATACTCCATGAACTCCGCATATTCTTCTTCGGGCAGGATCTGTCTCAGTGCCGAATATTCCATGCTGTCGGGTGCCGCTTTGCCAATGACTGCCGAATCAGGAATGCGGAGCATCGTGCCCCATATGCGATGGATGGTGCTACGGACGTCGGGATAGCGGTGTTCCGTGATGACCAAGCCGTTACCGCCCTTTGCTGCCGTAGCATTGATGGCCCGTTGCATCACCGTATTGAAAGAGCCGTTCGTGGTGAACCCTGTATCGACAACCTTTATCTTACCTATCTCCTGCGATTCAGACGGTATCACATCCGTCTTATCGAACACGTATACCGAATCAGGCGACGTGGCCGGCCATTCATTGGTCAGCATCTCTGTCACCACCCTCGGATTGCAACTGGTAAGAGCCAGAACCAAAAGAAGGGTTGCGGGCACAATCCCGACATCCTGACGTCGCTGTCTTCCCCAAAGGGACGGCTGCTGTTTGCTTTTTCCAATTTTTCGTTTCATCTATTCTTATATTTATGATCTATTCTTATAGTTATGATAAAGATAAGCAAAGATAGACATTATTTTTATCACAAACAAATAATCTGCAAATTTATTTTGATTTTTACTCACTTAATCGTACCTTTGCACAAATATGTGTTTATGAAAAGGAAAATAATGGCTTGGGGACTGTTTCCCCTTTTGTTGCTCACCTCCTGCCGCTCACAATATGAGATGAGCGGAATCGAACGGAGTAGGATCCTGGTGGATCAACGGTATGATGCGCTGAATGATGGTGAGGCGGATGCTTTCATGGCACCCTATAAGCAGGTGGTTGACAGCGTGATGTCACCCGTGGTGGGTGAGACTGCCCGCTATATGGCTGCCTATCGCCCGGAGAGTGAACTGTCGAACCTGTTGGCCGACATTCTGGTATGGGCAGGAAAAGTCTATCACGAAGAGCCTGTCTTCGGCGTATATAACATGGGGGGAATCCGTGCCGCCCTCGCTCAGGGGAAGGTGACGTTTGGTGACGTGCTTGACGTGGCACCCTTTGAAAATAAAATTGCCTTCGTCACGCTGAGCGGGGAGAAGGTGATGGAGCTGTTCCGACAGATGGCAATGACGGGCGGTGAAGCGGTGAGCCATGGTGTTCAGTTGGTGTTCACCAAAGATCATCAGCTGAAGTCGGCTCTGTTGCATGGTAAGGAGATAGATCCTGCGGCCTCTTACCGTATCGCCTCCATCGATTATGTGATCCAAGGGAATGACAAGATGGAAGCTTTCAAGGCGAAGACTGATGTGAATTCCCCGCAGGAGGAATCAAACAACCTGCGCTATATCATCATGGACTATTTCCGTGAGCAGATGAAGCAGGGGAAAGTGGTGGATAGTCAGATTGAAGGAAGAATCATCATCGAGTGAAGAGTGAAGGAGGGAATCGGAGGCACGGTGGTGCAGTGGTGTGAGAAAACCACTGAGGTTACGATTATTCGATGGGCTTTCTTGGTTGATGCCTTGTCTTTGCGCCAAAGACCTGGCATAAGCCGATAATAAAACAAAATCGGACTTAGATGTCCGATTTTCAAGCCGCCCCTTTGATGGGGCGAGCTTACCTTAGTGAACGAGCGACGAGTAGGAGCGGTTAAGTCTCCCCATATAGGGGGAGATTTAGAGAGGGTGGATGTTTCTTTTGCCTCTTTTCTTTGCGCCAAAGAAAAAGAGGAAGAGAGGATATAGAATTGAAGAATATTGAAGAATGATGAATAAGATGAAAAGAGTATTTAGAGAACTTGCGATGATCGCTATGGCCTCTTTACTGTCACTGACAGTGTCAGGACAGACAAAGCAGTTGGTGGTTCTTCATACGAACGATACGCATAGCACAATCTATCCCCTGAATCCCAACCTTGCCGACACGCTGAAGGCTGGGCGCGGCGGCTTTATCCGCCGTATCACCATGCTGCGTGAGGAACGGAAAAAGAATCCCGGACTGCTGCTGTTTGATAGTGGCGACTTCTGTCAGGGATCTCCCTATTATACGATGTATAAAGGGGATGTCGAAGTGGGACTGATGAACCGTATGGGCTATGATGCCGGAGCCATCGGTAATCATGAGTTTGACTACGGATTGGAGAATATGGCCCGGTTGTTCAAGAACTTGAACTTCCCCATCGTATGTTCCAACTACGACTTCACGGGTACGGCTGCCGAGGGCGTGACGAAGGATTACGTGATCCTGAAACGCAACGGACTGAAGGTCGGGGTGTTCGGACTGTCACCGAAAATGGAGGGATTGGTGGCAACAGAGAATTGTGTGGGGGTCAAGTTCCTCGACCCCATTGCCGAAGCAAAACGTGTCGTTGCCATCTTGAAAAAGAAAAAGTGCGATGTGATTATCTGTATCTCTCACTTAGGATGGGAAATACTGAACGGAGTGGATGACCAGCAACTGATTGCTGCCACCACAGGCATAGACTTAGTGCTGGGCGGACACTCTCATACCTATTTCGAGTCATTACGCTACGTGAAGAACCTTGAAGGGAAGGAGATCCCGGTGGATCAGAATGGGAAACATGCACTCTTCGTAGGGAAGATGATCCTGGATTTCAAAAAGAAGTAGGGGAGTGCTTATTCGAAGTAGAAGGTGAGGGCGATGAACTTCGTACGCGAGTGGTCGGACTTTACGGCATTGGTGTAGATAAGCATGTTCTTGTCCTTGATCTCCTGGGCATGACTGGTATCCAAGGCACTTGTCAGACTGTACCCGAACTTTAACTCTGGGCGCAGCTTGAAGAAGGGGAGGTAGAAGTCGCAACCCATACCTATTTCTAAGTAGCAGTCAAAACGTTTCAATCGTAAAATATCATCGTCACTTCCCGACAGATTCATCATGGGATTCACCCCCGCCATGAGGTAAGGACGATGGTTGTTGAAACGCACGGCACTGAAAATCAAATCACAGGCGGTAGAGATATAGGCCGATTTCATCTCTTGCTGCATGATGATGGGGGAACCGTCCTCCAGGTGGTCGGTATGGTTGAGGAAGGTGAAATGACGGGTGCCGAAATACATCGCCGGTGCCACACGGAAAGCAAAATGCTTTCCTAAACGCGCTTCGCCTAATACGCCTACCGTGAAACCGGCATCCCAACGGTCTTGATCACAGGTGACCAGCTTCTCTACGGTGGTACCGTCTTCGTTGGTGATCAACTGCGGTCCGACATTCTGCAATTCCATGTCCTGAATGTGAGTTCCCACAAGCACACCAAAGTGGAACGGGCGCAGGTCGATATACGGCTTGTTCTCAACGGTCCGTTCTTGTGCCATGATACTGGAAAACAACATGACGACAGCGATGAAGGAAAGAATTCTTTTCATGTATAATGAATAACGGGATAATTGCACGATTATTGTATCTTCATCCTTCTTTGCCTTCTCATGGGATATGGAGAGGATACCTACTTTTATGTGAATGATTGTTAAACGCTAAAAATATCCATACCTAATAATAGGTATATTCAAAAATAATACCTATCTTTGCAACATCAAAATAGCCACATCAACAATTGGCAGTATTAGAAAATTAAGTATTAACGAATAAAAAACAACATTATGGCTTACGTAATTGGTGAAGATTGTATCGCTTGCGGTACATGTATTGATGAGTGCCCGGTAGGAGCTATCTCTGAGGGTGAGCGTTATTCAATTGATCCAGATGCTTGCACAGAGTGCGGCACATGCGCAGGTGTTTGTCCTTCTGAGGCCATCTCTCTGCCGGATTAATGAATAAAGCATCTTGAAAAGATCTAAGCGGTTCCTTTGTAGGAACCGCTTTTTTTATCTGATACCTACTCTTTCATCTTTCTGTTTGTGGAGTTTTTCAAATGGATTTCAAATCTTCCAAAAAGATATGTTTGATCTATTCTGATTTGAAGGATTTGCCTTTTTCTCTCTGCTCTGCTCTGAGTGACCGTTGGTTCCACATAGGCGGCGATTTTCATTTCTCGCCGAAGGCGACTGTTCTTGTTCGGAATTTGTTAATTTTCTGAATTATCTTGACGAATTAACCTCGTTTAACGCGAAATACGGGCACGGAGAGAACCAACTGCCCTCTCGGTCGAAATTGAGCGATTCTGACGGGGTTTGGTAAGTGGTTGATAATGAACAACTTAGTCAAATTTACATTATTCACTAACAAAAAAATAGTCTTTAGCACCCAAAAACATAGTGATTTGGGGTCAAAAACATAGTACTTTTGGGTCAAAAAGACTATACTTTCTAACGAGGGAGGTGCCCTTACGGGCAGAACTAACGGTCACTCAATAGAAAGTAAGAAACATAGTTTTTCGAAAATAAGTCACCTAAGGGTTGTTCCGATCGGCGTTTTCACCCGTTCCGACGGCATCTACAGGTGGAAGGTGACGGCGGAACGAGTCGTAGATGACGGCGGAACAGGTGTAAGTAAAGTCTGGAACAACCCTATACAGACTCTACGTAAACATTACTTAGACTCTACTTGGGATCAAAACAGACTTTACTTGCATCCCAATGAGACTCTACTTTGAACCCAAACAGCCTTTACTTGCACATAAAGGCACTTGTGGACATTTCCATGCACTCCGAGTTTTCCCTTTCTTCCAATTAGAGTAATTTTGCAAACGTTAAATTCTTGTGAATTATCCTGACAATGCCTCACACAGAGTCAACAGAGTCAGCGGAGATTTTCAAATAATGGAGAGTAGGACTACTACCCCCACCCCTCTTTGCTCCCAGCACATCTCAAAGGGAAATGACAAAACAGCCTGTGTGGCTTATATCTTCTGCTCCGTGTTTAATCCGTGTCCATCCGTGCCTAAATATGTCACACAGAACCAACGGTCACTCATAGCGAAGCGGAGAGAAAAAGCACGGAAAACACTCTAAGTTTGCAGCGTCTAAGAAAAAAAGACAGGATTTTTTGCTTAGTAAGGTTCGATTCCCTACCTTTGTTGTAAGAAGGAGGAACCGGCCTGCTGGAGAGGGAAACTTTGGAAATCACGGGGACAAGCCCATTTTCTGTATCAGTCCTCCCAGCTACGTTGCAAGCTCTGATAGAATGATAACGGCTTCGAGCCTAATTAGAGGGTAGAGTCAATGCAACTATGCCGATTCCTATAAAAC
>DETG01000041.1:214-24426 GCA_002361535.1 Prevotella sp. UBA3294 | reverse complement strand
GACCTCATCGTCGGGATAGAGAACCGCGACGGCAATGCCAACGTACGTTTCCACGCATTAGTATGATTATCTATGAACTTTCTGCGTTAATTCTCCATAATTGTTTTCTATAGTCACCCTTTTTTCGTACTTTTGTATCATGAAACGTGCAATTGTTATGGGAGCCTCATCCGGAATGGGGCAGGAAGTGAGTAAACTGCTGTTGCAGGACGGGTGGAATGTGGGCATCGCTGCCCGCAGGCTGGAAGAGTTAGAGGCATTGGCAGCCGCCTATCCCGGTAGGGTTGAGGTGATGCAGATCGATGTGACCGATCCTGATGCGCCACGGCTGTTGTTGGAGCTCATCGACCGCTTGGGTGGTGTGGGCTTGTATTTCCATGCCTCGGGTGTCGGCAAGCAGAACATGTCGTTGGATGCAGCTATCGAGGAACGTACGGTGATGACCAATGCGGTGGGATTCACCCGCATGGTAGATACCGTCTTTAACTACATGGCATCCCATCAGGGAGGTGACATCGCCGTCATCTCATCCATCGCCGGAACCAAAGGCTTAGGGGCGGCACCGTCGTATAGTGCCACCAAGTCATTCCAGAATTTGTATATTCAGGCTTTGGAGCAACAGGCCCACATGCGTGATCTGCCCATCCGTTTCACCGATATCCGTCCGGGGTTTGTAGATACCCCGTTGTTAGGCGACGGGCACCGATACCCTCTGCTGATGAGTAAGGAAAAGGTGGCACGTGAGATCCTTGAAGCCATCCATCGGCATCAGCATGTGCGTGTCATCGACTGGCGTTACCGTATCCTTGTTCCGCTCTGGCGTCTCATCCCCAACTGTCTGTGGAGACGGTTGAAGGTGAAAAGTTAGGCATGTCAGAGTCGCATGGTGAGGGAGATGCGGTTCCTTCGCCTATCCACCTCCACCACCTTCACTTGCACATGCTGATGCAGGTGCACCACTTCGTTCGGATCTTTCACGAACTTGTTGGCTAACTGTGAGATGTGAACCAGTCCGTCTTGGTGCACGCCAATATCAACGAAGGCACCGAAGTTGGTGATGTTCGTCACGATTCCAGGCAGGATCATCCCCTCAGTCAAGTCATCCACCTCTTTCACATTCGGATCAAACTCGAACACCTCAATCTGTTCGCGGGGATCTCTTCCGGGCTTTTCCAGTTCTTTCATGATATCGGTGAGGGTGGGGATGCCAGTCTCGGCGGTCACATACCGTCGGATGTCAATCTTCTCACGCAGGGTGGGGGTGTTGATGAGCTCTTCCACGGTGCACCCCTGATCATGTGCCATCCGTTCCACGATGGGATAGCTCTCCGGGTGCACGGCACTGTTGTCGAGTGGGTTCTTGGCATGAGGGATACGCAGGAAGCCGGCACATTGCTGATAGGCCGTCGGTCCTAAGCGTGGCACTTTCTTCAGTTGGGCACGGGAGGTGAAGGCACCGTTTTCCTTGCGGTATTCCACGATGTTCTTTGCCAACGTAGGACCTAACCCGCTCACGTAGGTCAGCAGGTGCTGACTGGCAGTATTCAGGTTCACGCCCACCTGGTTCACACAGCTTTCCACCGTCAGGTCAAGGCTTTTCTTCAGCTTACTCTGATCCACATCGTGCTGATATTGTCCTACGCCGATGCTCTTCGGATCGATCTTCACCAATTCTGCCAACGGGTCCATCAGACGGCGCCCGATGCTCACAGCCCCTCTCACGGTGACATCCTCATCGGGAAACTCATCCCGTGCCGTTTTCGAGGCGGAATATACCGATGCCCCATCTTCACTCACCACGAAGATGGTAGGCTTCGTTCCCCCATGAGCTTTCGTCTTGGCATACTCGCTTACCACCTCCTCCATGAACTCTTTCGTCTCTCTGCTTGCCGTCCCATTACCAATGGCGACAGCCTCAATCTGATAGTCGTTGAGCATCTGGAGCACATGCATGGTGGCCTGCATACGGCGGTTGATGGGAGGATGTGGGAAGATGGCCTCATGATGCAGCAGGTTGCCCTGGGCATCGAGGCATACCACCTTGCAGCCAGTCCGGAATCCCGGATCCACACCCATCACCCTTTTCTGTCCCAAGGGGGCATCCATCAGCAGTTGTCGTAGGTTGGCAGTAAACACTTTGATGGCTTCTTCGTCGGCCTGTTCCTTGCTCAGGGCAGCAAACTCCGTCTCAATGCTGGGCTCTAACAGTCGTTTGTATCCATCCTCCACGGCTTCTGCCACCAGACTCTGGCATTTACCGTAGCCGTGAACGTAATGGCGCTGGAGACGTTCCACACACGATTCATCGTCTGTGGTGATGCTTACGCGCAGAATTCCCTCACTCTCACCACGTCGCATGGCCAGCAGACGGTGGGAGGAACAGCGTTTGAGTGGCTCTTGCCAGTCGAAGTAATCTGCATATTTGGCTGCTTCGTCGGTATCTTTTTTTGCCTTCACCACCTTACTGCAGATACGGGCATCGCGGCGGAACGACTGTCGCACCTGGTTGCGCGACCGCTCATCCTCGCTCACCATCTCGGCGATGATGTCCTGTGCTCCTTTCAAGGCAGCGGCGACATCTGTCACCTCACCTCTTACAAACCGCTGTGCAGCCTGTTGCGGATGGGGATCCCGTTGCAGTAATAATAAGGTGGCAAGGGGCTCCAGCCCTTGTTCCTTTGCCACCGAAGCCCTTGTCCTGCGTTTGGGTCGGTAGGGCAGATAGATATCTTCCAGCTCAGTACTCTCCCAGCAGTTATTGATTCTGTTTTGCAGCTCATCGGTCATCTTCCCTTGCTCGGTGATGGTCTTGATGATGGTATCCTTGCGTTTCGCCAGTTCTTTCAGTTTGTCGTTCATCTCTGCGATCTGTGCGATCTGCACTTCGTTCAATCCTCCAGTACGTTCCTTTCTGTAACGGGAGATGAAGGGGATGGTGCAGCCGTCTTCCAGCAGGGTAAGGGTGTTATCGACTCCTTTCTCGGGGAGTCCCAGCATTTGTGCTATCTTCTGTGTAAATGGATTCATAAGGGTATGTTTTCAGTTATACTGCCATATTACAGGGCAAAGATACAAAGAAGTGAGTGAAGTACAAAATAAATTGTATTAAAACCTTTAAAAAAACATCTGCCTTCGGCGATGGGTAGGGGAGAGAAATGTGAATCATGAGAACAGTCAGTAATCTGCATGAAATATTGTCAAGATAATTCGTAGAAATTTAATGATTGTGAAAATATACTAATTGACAGACGTGGAATGGGCGGAGTGTACGGAAGTGTCCAAAAGTACCTTTTGGGGTAAGTAAAGTCTGTTTGGGTTCTAAGTAGAGTCTCATTGGGATGTAAGTAGAGTCTGTTTTGCCCCCAAGTAGAGTCTAAGTAATGTTTACGTAGGCTCAGTTTAGGGTCGTTCCAGACTTTACTTACACCTGTTCCGCCGTCATCTACACCTCGTTCCGCCGTCACCATCCACTTGTAGATGCCGATGGAACGGGTGAAAACGCCGATCCGAACGACCCTTAGATGACGTTCCCTCGAAAAGCCATGGATTTTACTTTTGAAAGTTTGCGGGGTGCCCTTACGGGCAGAACCCTCGTTAGAAAGTATAGTCTTTTTGACCCAAAAGTACTATGTTTTTTGGGAAAAGCACTATGCTTTAGGGTGCTAAAGGGCTATATTTTTGTGAGCGAATAATGGCGATTTACCTAAGTTGTTCATTATCAACGCCTTACTAAACCTCGTCAGAATCGCTCAATTTCGACCGAGAGGGCGGTTGGTTCTCTCCGAGCCCGTATTTTGCGTTAAACGATGTTAATCCGTCAAGATAATTCAGAAAATTAACAATTGGACATTTACCAGATTCCTTTGCTTATTCGAGGGTGCGGTGGTGCGGTGGCGCGAGATTTCCTTCACGTCCCCTCTGAATCACCAAACGAAGAAAAAATGGGAATGATGATGTGTATTTGCCAAATAATGAGTATTTTTGCAGAAGAATAATCAAAACAACCTATGATGAAAGGATTTAAACTGATCTGCATCGCTGTCCTCTTGGCAGGATGCACCGCTACCACAGACGTGGAGCAGCAAGTGGATGAACTCTACGGCAGGATGTCGCAGGAAGAACGTATCGCCCAGTTGAGGAGTATGTTCATGGATGAACTGTTCAATGAGAAAGGGCAGTTAGACACGGTGAAATGCCGACAGCTGATACCCAACGGCATCGGTCATTTCTCGCAGTTCGCCATGCAGAAACCACGGGATCCCAACGAGTTGCGCGACCGGGTGGCTGCCGTTCAGGATTGGCTGATGACGAACACCCCCAACGGTATCCCGGCACTTTGTCATGAAGAGGTGCTCTCGGGCGTCAATACCAAAGGCTCTACCATCTACCCGCAGCAGATCGGTCAGGCCTGTTCTTTCAATCCGGTATTGGCAGAAAAGAAGACACTCCAGACCGGTATTGCCATGCGGAAGATAGGTGGCATCCTGTCGCTCTCGCCTATGGTGGATGTATGTCGCACGCCGAGCTTCAACCGTTTGGAGGAATCGTACGGTGAGGACGGCTATCTCTCTGCCGTGATGGGTGTGGCTTTTGTCCGTGGACTCCAGCAAGGTGACTTGAAGAAAGGTGTGGGAGCCTGTTCGAAACACTATCTGGGCTATGGCGGAGGCGGTGATGCCGATGAGAAGGTGCTGATGGAAGAGATCCTCTTTCCCCATGAGGCGATGATCCGTCTGGCTGGCAGTAGGGTGGTGATGCCCGGCTATCATGCCATGAGAAACTCTGCCGATACCATCCAGGGTGGGGAGACAGTGAACTGTGTGGCAAACTCTTGGATCCTGCAGGATATCCTGCGCGACTATGTAGGCTTCGATGGGATGGTTGTCAGCGACTATACCGCCATCGACCAGCTGCCAGGTTTGGAGGATCCTGTCCACAAAGCTGCTGCTGCCATCAATGCGGGGAATGATGTGGATTTCCCTGCTGGTGCCAACTACCAGCACTTGCAGCAGGCTCTCGACCAAGGACTGGTGAAGCCCGAGACATTCGAACGCGCCGTGAAGGATGTGCTGCGCCAGAAGTTCCGTGCCGGCTTGTTCGACAAGGATCCTTATTTATATAGTAAGGAAGAGATTCAGTTGGATACCCCCGAGGAACGCCAGACAGCCTATGAGATTGCCACCCAGTCGGTGGTGCTCTTGGAGAACAACGGTGTCCTTCCGCTCAAGGCCGACCTGAAGAATGTGCTCCTGACAGGACCTAACGCCAATACCATGTGGGCTATGTTAGGTGACTATTCCTTCCCGGCTATGTCGTATTTCTGGAAGATGGTGACGACCGACCTTGACCATCCGCATGTGATCGGTCTTTTGGAAGGGATGAAAGACAGGAAGCCTGAGGGCATGAACCTGATGTACGAGCGGGGTTGTGACTGGACGGAGGAGATAGAGACGAAATACGGGGAAGGCGGTGATCAGCGTGCCTGGGAGTACTATCTCTTACATCGCAAGGTGGATTCTGGTGAGAAAGCAGATAAGACCGAGGCCCTTCGTCTGGCTCAGCAGGCCGATGTGATCATTGCTGCCGTGGGTGAGAACGTGATGCTCTGCGGTGAGAACCGCGACCGTCAGGGACTTCGTCTCCCGGGTAAGCAGGAGGAATATGTCAACGAACTGTTGGCGACGGGAAAGCCAGTGGTGCTGGTTGTCTTTGGAGGACGGGCTCAGGTGATCTCTGGTATTGCCGAGAAGTGTGCCGCCGTGATCCAGGCTTGGTATCCGGGTGAGGAAGGCGGTCATGCCGTTGCCGATATCCTTTATGGTAAGGTGTCGCCCTCGGCCAAGCTGTCGGTAAGCTATCCGAACACGGAGATCAACGAACCGATCTGTTATAATACCGCCACGGAGAAAGATCCTCGTGTGCAGTGGCCCTTCGGCTATGGACTGAGCTATACAACGTTCGAATACAGTGACTTGAAGGTGGAGGGGAAGGCCACGACAGCCGATCCCAGCATCAGTCTTTCCTTCACCGTGAAGAACACGGGAAAGATGGCTGCCGACGAGATTGCACAGATCTATCTGTCACCCACCTCTGCCGACCAGTCCATTCGTCCGATTCAGCTACAGGGCTTTACCCGTGTGGCTCTTCAGCCCGGCGAGGCCAAGACCGTCAAGATGAAACTCTATACAGAGCAGTTTGGCTACTACCATCAACATCAGTGGAATATTCGCCCCGGTTCCTTCGTCATCAAGGTGGGTGCCTCCTCTACAGACATCAAACTGAAACAGGAGATTACACTGACGGGTGAGACCATAACCAAACCGCTGCGTGAGTTCTATTTCTCGGAAGTAGTAGATTAAGTTTAGAGGAGAGAGGAATTATTAGAGGAGAGAGGAGAGAGGAAAGAGGAGAGAGAATAGTATTAAGATATAGGAACTAGATATGGTTGCTTGATCTAGGTATCTTGTTGGAGAAGTATTTTGATCCCAGTATCTTGTTGCAGGAGTATTCTCTCTCCTCTTTCCTCTCTCCACTCTCCTCTAAATCTTCCTCTCTCCTCTAATAATACCTCTCTCCTCTAAATCCTCTCTCTCCTCTAAAAATCAAATTTTCACGGAATAATCGGTGCTCCCATCTGTGAGTTCTCGGCATCCTTCTCGTCAAGCTTGAAAAGCATGAAGTCGGGCTTCTCGGCAGTACAGGGTGTCCAGACTCCCTCTTCCTCTCCATTGGGATCGCCATACTTGGCGAAGTTGGTCCAGGCGGTGAGCATCTTCTCCGCCAGATCCCAGTCACCTTGTGTCCAGGGACGCCAGCAGTGCTTCAACGACTTAAACACAAACCACAGATCGCTGGAATGGAAAGCACCCTTCAGACGGTCGGTGATCTCTGGATGCTTACCGTCATCAGGTAACGGACGGGCGAACTCGTATGCCCATGCCTTACCACCCTGACTCTGGCGTACCTTACAGAACTCGGCAATGCCGGGAGCCATGTCGCCCATGTCGTTCAGGGTATAGCCGATCATATAAGGCACATCGGCAATGGAACCGTCGCGGGCAGCTTCATCAAAACTTTTCAGACTCACATAGCCATCCACGATAGGACGGTTGATGAGATAGACATCATTCTTCGTCACGGCATTGTAGAGATCAGCCACGGTGTACATGGTCTCCGTCGATGCCTGGCGAAGTTTCTCAAGGTCGGTAAGACCGGCCCAATCCATCACTTTCTTCGTATTGGCCTCCGATTCCTGCAGTGAGGGGTTGTAGGTAAAGAAACGGTTTACCGGGGTGGCCGACTTGGCCTCTTCGCCATCCTTGGCAGGAACATTGATGCCACCACCGCTCATGATGACAGCCTTGTGGAACAGGCCACGGGCTAACGGCGACTCGCAGATGGTCTTGACACTCCCCGCACCGGCACTCTGTCCGAAGATGGTCACGTTGTCGGGATCACCGCCAAACTGTGCGATGTTCTTCTTAATCCATTTCAGCGATTCAATCTGGTCGAGGATGCCATAGTTTCCGGAGACATGGTTCTCGCTTTCCTTCGACAGCTCAGGATAGGTGAAGAAGCCAAACACCCCCAGACGGTAGTTGATGCTGACAAGCACCACATCCTTCGATGCCCATTCCTGTCCGTCGAACTCTGGCTCTGAGCCCCAGCCCTCACGGTAACCACCACCATGTATCCACAACGCCACCGGCAGCTTCTTGTTGACATCACCCGGTGCCTTTGTCCATACATTGAGGTACAGGCAATCCTCACTGTAGGGGGCCTCATCGCCGTAGCCCCATTCCGAGGCATAGAAACCTGGATAATGAACAGCCTGATAGCCGGGATGCCCGAACTTGTCACACAGGAGAACACCTTCCCAGGGTTCTACTGGCTGTGGTGCCTTCCAGCGTAAGTCACCGATGGGTGGAGCGGCATAGGGGATGCCACGGAACACAAACACGCCGGGATTCTCTGCTAACACACCTTGTATCTGTCCGCCTTCGATGGACAGCACAGGACATTCAACTTCCTTGTTACAGCTCCAAAGAAGGGGAAGAAAAAAGGCTAATACGAATAATTTCTTCATGCTACAATTGTTTTTAGTTATAATGAATAGGATGGCGCAAAGATAAGTAAAAAAGTAATAGATTCGTTGTTTACTTTTATCTTTTTTGAGGGAATGTAACACTTGGTGGCTTTTTTTGATACAATCCGTGTTGTTTATCTCATCAGAAACTCGTACCTTTGCGCAAAGAAACTACTGACAATTTAAGTATTGAGATGGCACATTACAAGACATTAGTATTATGGGTGTTGGTCATGATGGCTTCTGCCGCCGTGGCACAGGAACCTGCTATATGGCAGATAGGACAGGTATGCACCCGAGTGGAGTTCTTCACTCCATCTATCGTTCATGTACAAAGATATCCTGTGGGGACTCAGCCCACCCAACAGAGTATGGTGGTGATAGCCCAGCCGGAAACTGTCAAGGTGGAGCAGAAAGGGAACACCCTGATGAGTGATGCCCTCGTGGTGAAGGTAGATGCCCGCACGGGTGCTCTTACTTTCTCTACCCGTCAAGGGAAGACCTTGCTCAGAGAGAAAGGTGTGACCTTTGAACCCCGTAAGGAGGGACCGGATGCCGGTGCCTATCGGGTGACGGAGACCTTCTTGCTGGAGAAGGATGAGCCGATCTATGGCTTAGGAACCATACAAGACGGACGATTGAACCGCCGTGGCACGCACAAACTGATGGAACAGTCGAACTTAGAGGATTTCCAGAACGTGGTGCAGAGCATCAAGGGATGGGGGCTCTATTGGGATAACTATTCGCGCACTCAGTTCGATGATGATGCACAGGGCATGCGACTGTCATCGGAGGTGGGCTTTGCTGCCGACTATTACCTGATGTACGGCGGATCGGCAGATGGGGTGATCGCACAAATGAGACACCTGTCAGGACAGGTTCCGATGTTCCCGTTATGGACCTACGGCTATTGGCAGTCGAAGGAGAGATATAAAAGCAGTAAGGAACTGTTAGACGTGGTGGACCGGTACCGTGAACTGCAGGTGCCGATAGACGGTATCATCCAAGACTGGCAGTACTGGGGCTCCAACTATCTGTGGAATGCCATGGACTTCCTCTCGGAGGAGTTTGCCGACGGAAAGGAGATGGTGAGGAAAGCACATGAGAAGAATACACACCTGATGATCTCCATCTGGGCAAGCTTCGGTCCACAGACAAAAGCTTATCGGGAACTGAACGAGAAAGGACTGCTCTATGATTTCCAGACATGGCCGCAAAGTGGCTTGTCGCATATCTGGCCTCCGCGGATGGACTATCCCTCCGGGGTGCGGGTGTATGATGCCTTCAGCGCCGAGGCCAGGGATATCTACTGGAAGAACTTGAAGACGCTCTTCGATTACGGTATCGATGCCTGGTGGATGGACTCTACCGATCCCGATTTCTTCAACCCGACAGAGGCCGACTACGATCACAAGGTAGGAGAAGGGAAAGGTACGTGGCGGGGCTTCCGCAATGCGTTCCCTTTGGAAACCGTGAAAGGGGTGTATGAGAACCAGCGTGCCCTTCCCCCTCCTTCTGAGGGAGCAGGGAAAGAGAAACGTGTCTTCATCATGACACGTAGTGCCTTTGCCGGACAGCAACACTATGGTTCGAATATGTGGAGCGGTGATGTGGCCTCCTCATGGGATATGCTCCGTAAGCAGATCCCCGCCGGACTGAGCTTCTCCCTGACAGGAAATCCCAACTTCAATACCGATATCGGCGGATTCTTCTGTAACAGCTATAACACGCAGGGACCAGGCTCTGCTCCCCGTAACCCTCAGTATCAGGAGTTGTATGTCCGCTGGATGCAGTATGGCTTGTTCTGTCCGGTGTTCCGCAGTCATGGTGCCGATGCACCGCGAGAGATCTACCAGTTTGGCAAGAAGGGAGAACCTGTGTATGATGCCATCGAGAAGATGATCCGTCTGCGTTACCGTCTTATACCTTATTTATATAGTACCGCCTGGCAGGTGACGGCTCATAATGAGAGCTACCTCCGTCCGCTGTTCAGTGATTTCCCACAAGACAAGCGGGTGTGGAACACCACTGATGAACTGATGTTCGGAAGAAGCATCCTGGCGGCTCCCATTGTGGAAGCTCAATATACCGAAGAGAAAATCATTAAAGAGGATGCCATGACGGGATGGGACAGGAAGGAATCAACGGCTCAGCAAGCGCAGAAAACCATCAACTGGAACGAAACGAAGACGGTCAAGAAATATCTGCCCAAGGGATGCAACTGGTATGATTTCTGGACTGGCAGGTGTTTCAAGGGCGGACAGGAGGTGACCTTACAGACTACCCTTGACAGGGTGCCGATGTTCGTTCGTGCGGGTAGCATCCTGCCCTTAGGTCCGGAGATGCAGTACGTGGGGGAGAAAACATGGGATCGCCTGGAACTGCGGCTCTATCCGGGTGGCGATGCCTCATTCACCCTTTATGAGGACGAAGGAGATAACAACAATTACGAGAAAGGAATCTATACCACCATCCCATTCCGATGGGAAGAGCGTACTCGACAACTTACTGTCGGCAGGCGACAAGGCAGCTATCCTGGTATGCTGACAAACAGGCAATTCGTCATCGTCTTGCCCGACGGATCACAACAGGAGATCAATTATAACGGAAACGAAACAACAGTAACAATCAGATGAAACGCATACTATTTCTTGTGACCTTCTTTGTCTGTTTGAACCTTCAGGCAAAGACCGTTCCCTTTGGAAAGGGACAACTGACTATCAGAAAAGTGGCGAAGAACGCCATACGTATTCAATATTCGGAGCAGACAGTGAACAACAATCTGCCCGAATGGCTCTATGTGAAGGATGAGGAGGTGGATGGTGAGGTGGATGCCGTGGTAGATAACGAACGCCAGACGGTTTCCGTCATCGACCGTCAGGGCAGAACGGTGCTTACCGCCACACGACATCAGATAGAGAACGGGGTGGCAACCCTCGCCGTGGCATCGCCATCGGATGAACATCTCTACGGACTGGGACAGTTCCAGGATGGAAAACATAACGTGAGAGGACTGTCAAGACGTCTGACACAGGTGAATACGCAGATTGCCATACCCATGCTCCTGTCAAGTAAGGGCTATGGCCTGCTGTGGAACAACTATGGTCTCACCGATTTTAACCCAGCCGACCAGCAGGTGGTGCTCACGAAACTGAAGGGGACAGGAAACACAGAGGTGGTGAATGTTACCTCGACAGAAGGCGGAAAGAGAGAGGTGCGTGAAAGGAATGTCTATCAGGCTAAGGTGTCTGTGACTGAGGAAGGTGACTATGCCCTGCTCTTGGATGTCGGACAGAAGATGGCACGACGTCATCATCTGACCATCGATGGGAGAACAGTCATCGACATGCAGAACGTGTGGCTGCCACCAACAGCTTCTGCCATGGTTCATCTGAAGAAAGGAACACATACTTTGCAGGCAGAACTGTCGCGGGGAGATCAGCCTGTGTTATATTATAAAAAGGTGACAAACGAGACCGTCTTCCGTTCTCCCGTCGCACAGGCTGTTGACTATACGGTGATGGTGGGGACGGCAGATGAAGTGATCGCCACCTATCGTGACCTGACGGGTGAGGCTCCGCTGATGCCCCGTTGGGCTTTGGGATACATCCATTGCCGGGAACGTTTCCATTCACAGGACGAGATCCTGCAGACCGCCGAACGCTTCCAGAAGGAGCAGATGCCCATCGATGTGCTGGTGCAGGACTGGCAGTATTGGGGTAAGTATGGCTGGAACTCGATGAGGTTCGATGAGGATCATTACCCGAATCCTCAACTGTTGACTCACGAACTGCACCAGAAGGGTATCCGACTGATGCTCAGCGTGTGGTCGAAGATCGACAAGAACTCGGAGGTGGGGAAAGACATGGAACAGAATGGCCATTATATTCCGGGTACCGACTGGATCGATTTCTTCTCGCCAGATGCCGCAGAGGCTTATTGGAAGAACTTCAGTAAACGACTGCTGCCGTTAGGGATCGATGCCTGGTGGCAGGATGCCACGGAGCCGGAGAATGATGACTTGGTGGGACGACGGGTGAACAAAGGACAATGGTCGGGTGAACTCGTGAGGAATGTCTATCCGCTCTTGGTGAATAAAACAGTGTATGAAGGTCTGCGGAAAGACCAGCCACGGAAACGTCCGATGATCCTCACTCGTTGCGGCTTCCCCGGTATCCAACGTTATGGCTCCGCTATGTGGTCGGGCGATGTCGGAAACGACTGGGAGACGTTCCGCCGACAGCTTACTGCCGGACTGGGCATGCAGGCGGCGGGCATTCCTTGGTGGACTTATGATGCCGGTGGCTTCTTCCGCCCTGGCGACCAATATACGAATGCTGATTATATCGAACGGATGCTGCGATGGATTGAGACTTCTGTCTACCTCCCGCTGATGCGTGTTCATGGCTATATGAGTAACACCGAACCGTGGAACTATGGTGAGGAAGCAAAGACCATCATCACCCAATGCCTGAACGAACGTTATCGCCTGCAGCCGTATATCTACAGTCATGCAGCGGATGTCTCTTTCCATGGGTCAACGCTGATGCGACCCTTGGTATTCGACTTCCCTGAGGATGACGTCGCCTTGGAACAGAACTATGAATATATGTTCGGCAAATCGCTGCTCGTCAGTCCGGTCGTGGAGGCGAAGGCTACACAATGGAGCACCTACCTGCCACGTCATGCTGCAGGATGGTATGACTATCGTTCCGGCAAACATTATACAGGAGGAAAATCGGCCATTTCCAAAGTGACATTAGACGGAATACCTGTCTTCGTCAGAGGTGGTAGTATCCTGCCTCTTGCCGTTGACCCCCTCACTGCTTCCCAAACCCTCCATACACCCTTGGAGATCCGTATCTACCCTGGTGCCGATGCAACGTTCACGCTCTATGAGGACGATGGATGGAGCAATGATTATGAGCAGGGTGCCTGTTCACGAATCACGTTCCGATGGGATGACGGCAGTAGGCAGCTGACGATAGCAGACCGCTCTGGACAATTCGCAGGAATGCCTCAGTCACGTCGTTTTGAAATTCAGGTGGTGAACGGCGACCGGCAAAGCGTGATCTACGAGGGAAAGAGCATGAAGATTGACTTCAACCACTGATATCAAAAGAACTGTCGTCTTAATAAACGTTGTAAAATT
This sequence comes from Prevotella sp. UBA3294, assembly GCA_002361535.1. GTDB lineage: Bacteria > Bacteroidota > Bacteroidia > Bacteroidales > Bacteroidaceae > Prevotella. Next base: position 11,188 of record DETG01000041.1, on the reverse strand, counting down.
TGTGGGAATGGAAATAAGGTAGTATCTTTGCAGTCGTAAAAGATTGCAAAGATGATAGATCATAAGGGTGTCAAACAGGCGATGGTCTTTGCTGCCGGATTGGGCACGCGCTTGAAGCCGCTTACCGACACCATGCCGAAAGCATTGGTGAGGGTAGGGGGCGAGCCGTTGCTCAAGCGTGTGGTGCTTAATCTGAAAACTGCGGGCTTTGAACGGATCATCGTCAACGTCCACCATTTCGCACAGCAGATTATCGACTACCTTGAAGAGAATCAGAATTTTGGAGTGGATATACGGATCTCTGATGAACGTGAGGGCTTGTTGGAAACAGGCGGCGGCATCAAGAAAGCACTCCCTCTCTTTGATGCGAACAGTCCGATTCTCATCCATAATGTGGATATTCTCAGTAATGTGGATATCGGCTCGTTTTATGAACGGGCGCGAGGAAATGCCGCTACTCTTTTAGTGAGCGAACGCCAGACCAAACGGTATCTGCTCTTCGATGAACAGATGCGGCTGAACGGATGGACGAATGTGGAGACTGGAGAGGTAAGGAGCCCTTATCATGATCTGACCATGGATCGTCTTACTCCGCTGGCATTCAGTGGTATTCATGTCATCTCTCCCTCGTTGTTTCCTTGTTTTGATGAGATGCCTGAGCGATTCGGTATCATTGATTTCTATTTGAAGTGGTGCTCTGCCTATCCGTTGAAGGGACTAAAGATGGAGAACCTCCGTCTGGTGGATGTGGGCAAACTCGATACACTCTCCGAAGCGGAGATTTTCATCAGCAAAACCTAAATATCAATACTCAATTATCAATTGTCAATTATCAATATAAAAAGATATGCAGCAGAAAATTATCATTCTCGATTTTGGTAGTCAGACCACGCAGCTTATCGGACGACGGGTGCGTGAACTGGATACGTTCTGTGAGATCCTGCCATACAATAAGTTCCCCTCTGTTGAGGCGGATTTGCAATCCGGCTCTATCATTGGTGTGATTCTCAGTGGCTCACCCTATTCTGTGCACGACCCAGAAGCATTCAAGGTTGATCTGAGTCAGTTCTTAGGAAAGATTCCTGTCTTGGGCATCTGCTATGGTGCTCAGTTCCTTTCATATTCTTTGGGAGGAAAAGTGGAGAAGGCCGACTCACGTGAGTACGGACGTGCCCATCTGGAGACAGTAGATACCACGAACCCTTTGTTCAAAGGTTTTGAACAGCACTCGCAGGTGTGGATGAGTCACGGTGATACCATCACTGCCATTCCTGAGGGCTTCAAGGTGATCGGCAGCACAAAGGACGTAAAGAATGCTGCATTCTGGTGTCCTCCAGGAAAAGATTCTTCACTCTTCACTCTTCACTCTTCACTTTCCAAAGGTATTTATGCCGTCCAGTTCCATCCTGAGGTGTTCCATACGGTACAGGGATCTCTGTTGCTGAAGAACTTTGTGGTGGATATCTGCGGCTCAAAGCAAGACTGGAGTGCTGCTTCCTTTGTTGATACAACGGTTGCAGAACTAAAGCAACAGATTGGTGATGACCGTGTGATCCTCGGTCTTTCTGGTGGTGTTGATTCCTCCGTTGCTGCCGTCTTGCTTAATAAAGCCATCGGCAAGAACCTCACTTGTATCTTTGTGGATCATGGTATGCTGCGAAAGAACGAGTTCCGGCAGGTGATGGAAGATTACAAGGTGTTAGGTCTGAACGTGATCGGGGTGGATGCCTCGGAGAAGTTCTTCGCTGATCTTGCTGGCGTGTCCGATCCAGAACAGAAACGTAAGATTATCGGTCGTGACTTTGTGGAGGTGTTCAATGCCGAGGCAAAGAAGATCACTGATGCCAAGTGGTTAGCGCAGGGAACGATCTATCCCGACCGTATAGAGTCGCTCAATATTACAGGTAAGGTGATTAAGAGTCATCATAACGTAGGCGGACTACCTAAGGAGATGAACCTACAGCTCTGTGAACCGTTGAAGTGGCTGTTCAAGGATGAGGTGCGCCGCGTGGGTCGCCAAATGGGCATGCCCGAGCATCTCATCACACGTCACCCTTTTCCCGGTCCTGGACTGGCTGTGCGTATCCTTGGCGATATCACCCCCGAAAAGGTTCGCATCCTGCAGGATGCCGATGACATCTATATCCGTGGCCTGCGTGACTATAAGGTGAAACTCTCTGGCGAAGAAGCCCGTAAGGTCTTAGCAGCCGGAGTACCTGCTGCCATGCAAGACGGAGAGATTGAGGTCTCACTATACGACCAGATCTGGCAGGCTGGAGTCATCCTGCTGAGTAAGGTTCGCAGTGTGGGGGTGATGGGTGATGAGCGCACCTATGAACATCCCGTAGCGCTGCGTGCCGTCACTTCCACCGACGCTATGACAGCCGACTGGGCTCATCTTCCCTACGACTTCATGGCTAAGGTCAGCAATGAGATCATCAACAAGGTTCGTGGTGTGAACCGCGTCTGCTACGACATCTCGTCAAAACCACCATCGACCATCGAGTGGGAGTAGTCAGTAGATATGTTATTGAAAAACAAGCAATTTTAATATAAATACATCGTTTTATGACAACAGGTAACGTACGTCCGGCCTCGATGGAGCGCATTACTACTCCAGCATTGGCCCAGAAATTTATTGAAGAACAGATTAAGGAGCTGCGTGCTCAGATTGGTGACAAGAAGGTGCTGTTGGCACTTTCGGGTGGCGTTGATTCATCCGTGGTGGCAGCCCTCCTCATCAAGGCAGTGGGAAAGCAGTTGGTGTCTGTTCATGTGAATCACGGTCTGCTGCGCAAAGGTGAGCCCGAACAAGTGGTACGCGTGTTCCGTGATGAGTTGGATGCCAATTTGGTGTATGTAGATGCCACCGATCGCTTCCTCGACAAACTGGCAGGTGTTGCCGATCCCGAGCAGAAGCGTAAGATTATCGGTGCGGAGTTCATCCGTGTATTCGAGGAGGAAGCCCGTAAACAGGAGGGCATCAGCTTCTTGGCACAAGGTACCATCTATCCCGACATCGTGGAGTCAGGCCCTGTCAAGTCGCACCACAATGTGGGTGGCCTGCCTGAAGACCTGCAGTTCGAACTCGTAGAGCCCATCAAACTTCTCTTCAAGGATGAGGTGCGTGTCGTTGGTAAGGAACTCGGATTACCAGATAACATGGTGTTCCGTCAGCCCTTCCCAGGACCGGGTTTAGGTGTTCGTTGTACAGGTGCCATCACCCGTGATCGTCTGGAAGCTCTGCGCGAATCTGATGCTATCCTACGAGAGGAGTTTGCCAAGAACGGTTTGGAAGGCAAGGTGTGGCAGTACTTCACCATCGTACCCGACTATAAGTCAACAGGTGTGAAGGAGAACAAACGCAGCTGGGACTGGCCTGTTATTATCCGTGCCGTGAACACCCGCGATGCCATGACCGCTACCATTGAGGAGATTCCCTATCCGCTGCTGCATCACATCACCCAGCGTATCATCACCGAGGTTCCCGGCGTGAATCGTGTACTCTACGATCTCACTCCGAAACCCACGGGAACCATCGAGTGGGAGTGATTCAAATTGATAATTGACAATTGAAAATTGATTGCTTTGTCCAACCCTTTGAGAAGATAGATAAGCGCAAGTCGGAAACGGCTTGCGCTTATTATTTGCTCAAAAACTTTGTGGGGTAGTAAAAAAGTTTTATCTTTGCAGAAAATATCATAGAAAGTATTGAAAACTAAAACGGTAACCCATGAAGCATTATCTGAAACAACTGGAAGAGACTATCCGTGAGCGCTGGGACCAGAAAGCGCTGTGTGACTATCAAGGCGAGTCTTTTACGTATGCCGATGTGGCGAAACACATCGAGATGTTCCGGTTGTTCCTCAATGAGGCTGGAATCACCAAACGTAATAAGATTGCTATATGTGCCCGTAATTCCGCCCGTTGGGCCATTGCCTTCTGGGATATCAACGTGAATGGCTGTGTGGCTGTTCCCCTTCTTGCCGACTTCCACCCCAACAGCGTGTCGGCCCTGACGAACCACTCAGATAGTGTGATGCTTTTTACAGATGAGGATATTTGGAAGAAGCTGAATCCTGCTCAGATGCCTGCGCTCAAGGCTGCTGTCAATGTGAAGGATAGCACCTTACTGTGGCATCGTGATGAGCATGTGGCCCAAGCATGGAAGAATAGGGAGGACCTTTTCCTACAGCATCATCCAAAGGGGATGCAGCCCGAGCATGTGTCCTATCCCACAAAGAACTGGGACAAGTTAGCCATCATCAACTACACATCAGGAACCACCGGCAATCCCAAGGGCGTGATGCTCACCTATGGTGCCCTTTCCGATACCGACGATTTCGCTAACAGTCATTTCCCCAACGAGCCGGGTGAAACCATCGTCTCGATGCTTCCCATGGCCCACATGTACGGTCTGGCCATCGAGTTCATTCATCCCAATGTAGATGGGGTGACGGTGTATTTCTTAGGTAAGACTCCTTCGCCCACAACCCTTCTGAAAGCAATGCAGGAGGTGAAGCCTTATATGGTGGTTACAGTGCCGTTGGTGATGGAGAAGGTCTATGCCAGTTCCATCAAGCCAGCCTTAGAGAAGATGAGGATACTGCTGAATATCCCTCATGTCAATAAACTGATCTACAGTACTATTCGCAAAAAACTCTTAGCCGCATTTGGCGGAAAGGTGCGTTGCTTCATCATGGGCGGTGCTGCCTTGAAGCCCGAGGTGGAGCAGTGCTTCAAGAAGATGCGCCTTCCGTTTACGGTAGGCTACGGCATGACAGAGGCTTGTCCGCTGTTAGGTTGGGAGTGGTGGACGGATTTCGTTCCCGGTTCCTGTGGTAAGCCTGTTCATGATATCAGGATTGATTCGAAGGATCCGAAAAACACCGCTGGTGAGATTCAGGCACGGGGTCGTAATATCACCGTGGGCTATTACAAGAACCCTGAGGCCAATGCCGTGGCGTTTACCGATGACGGATGGTTCCGTACAGGCGACTTGGGTACGATTGACGATGATGGAAACATCTTCATCCGTGGCCGCATCAAATCCATGATCCTGAACTCTTCCGGACAGAATATCTACCCCGAAGAGGTAGAATCAGTGTTGTCTGGCTGCCCGTATGTGGTTGAATCCATTGTGGTTGACCGCAACGGTAAGCTCGTGGCGCTGGTCTATGCCGACATTCCAGATGATATGAATGCTGAAGCAAAGAACAGAATACCTGAGCAAATCCGCACAGCCGCCAACAAGGCTTTGCCTGTCTATAGCAAGATCAGTAAGGTAGAACTGGTGGACCTGCCTTTTGAAAAAACGCCGAAGATGAGCATCAAACGTTTTTTATATCAGTAGGCTAAGGCTTCCTTTGCTTTTGTAAACCCCTTGTACCTTATTCTATTGGCAGTGTTGGAACCCCTAATCTACTATGGTTATCATGCAAAAACACGGTAGTCATGATGCCTAATCACTATAGTTAGCATCCTAAGTCACGCAAGGTGAAGTACAAAACAAATTGTTTTGTTCTCTCAAATGACGTTTTTAACATTCAAAGAAACCGTTTTTTTAAGTACAAAACAAATTGTTTTGTTAGAGCAAGTGACTTTTCTTAGATTCTAAAACCATTCTACTTGCTGGGTAGATACTATGTTGTTCATTCAAGTATCATTAATCAGTACAGATCAAAATAATCGGCAAAATACTTGGTTGTGTCGATAATATAGTGTATATTTGCGGAGTCAAATAACAAAACGATGAGTATGAAACGTTATAAAAAGTATATGATTGTGATGACGATGGCCTTGTGCATGAGTAACTTATGCTGTGCACAGTCGTTGAAAGATTCTGACAATCAAGTGATAGGGAAGGTTGAGAAAAATGGCATTATCCGTAGTGGAAACAATATGATGATCGGCATGATCACCCACGAGGGGGCGATCCGAAACTATCGTTATGCGATGGTAGGGAAGGTGGAGTCGAACGGTGACATTCTTGACAAGGATTATCACCTTATTGGACATGTAGCCGAGAACGGAGAGGTGACCAACGCCCAACGGCAGTTGATGGGAAAGATTGATGCTGATGGGATGGTGAAGAGTGCCGAGGGAAAGATCATCGGCTCTGCCAAGGATGTCCCTTTAGTTCCCGCAGCCCTCTTCTTTTTCTTCGGTCTGTTAGAGATTCCTTCATAGATTCAAGCTATTAACTGATTATAGTTTCCCATCTAATAAATCAAGAATTAGAGAATTAGAGAATGTCATTCTTGCTTGGAATTTAAAGGAATTTGAGAAGAAACAGCAAGCGGTTTCATTTCGAAAGTATCCTGTCGCATGCGACGGATAATTCTTAATAATTCTTTTCATGGCTAAATTCTCTAATTCTTGATAGACAAAGACTTGACATCCTTTATGGGGTGGGAAAGTTCAGTAAACTGATCTTTGGTGAGCAAGCAAGGTAGGCAAAAGTTGATTTTTGTGCCGATGGTTATTCCTATATCATTTTTTTTCTTTATCTTTGTCAGCAGATTCACGTTATAAAGGTTAGGAAATGAAAATTTTAGGTAATATCTTATGGTTGCTCTTAGGTGGATTAGAGACCGCCATCGAGTATTTCTTAGGCAGTCTGGTGATGATGGTCACGATCATTGGCATACCTTTCGGTTTGCAGTCGATCAAGTTAGGAGTGTTCTGTTTGTGGCCTTTCGGTTCGAAGGTTGTCACGAAGGAAGGTCAGCCAGGTTGCCTGAGCACCTTGATGAATGTGATTTGGTTCTTCGTGGGTGGTGTATGGATATGGCTCACGCATATCCTTTTCGGTGTTGTGTTCTTCATCACCATCATTGGCATTCCCTTCGGTAAGCAGCATTTCAAGATGGCACATCTGGCCTTGACACCGTTTGGGAGGGAAATTGTTTAAAACTGAGAACTGAGAAGTGAGAACTGAGAAGTGAGAAGTGAGAACTGAGAGGTATGATTACCACTAAGGCTAAGCGCTAATGCCAGGTCTTGAAGCTAATCATACCTCTCAGTTCTCACTTCTCAGTTCTCAGTTCTCATCTCTCACTTCTCATCTCTCATCTTTCATCTTTCATCTTCTATCAGTTCTTTCGCCCTTGCCAATGCCAAGTCAATATGGTTGCAGATATTTTCCTCGCCTAAGAGTTGGTTGAAGCCGTTGTTCTTCAATACCGTCTCCACTTTGGGAACAACCCCCGACAATACAATCGTGATGCCCTCTTTCTGACTCATCAGACAGAGGTTCTCTAAGTTATGCAATCCGGTGGAATCTATGAAGGGTACTTTTCTCATTCGGATGATTCTGACTTTCGGTCTTCGGCCATATCGTGCCATGATATCCTCGAAGCGGTTACCAGCTCCAAAGAAGTAAGGACCGTTGATCTCATATACCTCCACGTGTTCAGGGATGGAGAGGTTCTCGAGATTCCCTTTCTGCATGTCAGCATCCTCGTTAAGGTCAATCTCGTCGAGGATGGCATGCACTTCTGTCGTCTCTGCCATCCGTCGCATGAAGAGCAAGCAGGCACAGATCAGTCCGACCTCGATGGCTATAGTCAGATCGAAGATGATGGTAAGGAAGAAGGTGAGCAGCAGTACTGTGACATCACTCTTGGGATTGTGCATCATGGCGCGGAACGAACGCCATCCACTCATGCCATAGCTGACGACAACCAGTACGCCCGCCAGACATGCCATGGGTATATACTGTGCTAAAGGCATCAGGAAGAGGAAGATCAGCAGCAGTACCACAGCATGAACGATGCCGGCTATGGGGGTGCGCCCGCCGTTGTTGATGTTTGTCATGGTGCGTGCAATGGCTCCTGTTGCAGGTATTCCGCCCAGGATCGGTGATGCAATGTTGGCGATACCTTGTCCGATCAGTTCAGTGTTGGAGTCGTGGTGATCACCGATGACTCCATCGGCAACGGTGGCAGAGAGGAGTGATTCGATGGCTCCTAAGATGGCGATGGTCATCGCCGGTCCTGCTAATTCTTTGATGGTCTCCCACGACAATGCCGGCATGGTAGCCTCGGGCAGCGACGAGTTGATGCTGAAGCGGTCGCCGATGGTCTCGATGGTAGTCACTCCCGCATAGCTCTTCAGCAACAGAGCCACCAAGGTGATCAGGATGATTGCCACGAGAGATCCTGGTATCTTCTTCAACAATGACAGACGGGAAGAACTGGGTAGATGACCGGTCATGCTGGGCCACAGTCCGATGAGTACCACACTGCCGATGCCAACCAATGCGCTCCAGAGGTCAGCTTGTCCGAGATGACTGATATAGGCGACCCATTTCTCGATGAAGTCACTGGGCACCTCGTCCATCTGCATACCTAACAGATCCTTGATCTGTGTGGTGAAGATGGTGACGGCAATACCGCTGGTGAAGCCTACCACGATGGGGTAGGGTATGTATTTGATGATCGTTCCCAGATGGAGCACACCTAGCAGGATCAGGAACACCCCAGCCATCAGGGTGGCAATGGTGAGTCCTTGCATGCCATATTGCTGGATGATGCCATATACTATGACGATGAAGGCACCGGTGGGACCTCCGATCTGTACCTTGCTGCCACCGAAGAGAGATATGGCCAGTCCGGCGACGATGGCGGTGATGATACCTTTTTCGGGTGATACCCCTGAGGCGATACCGAAGGCAATGGCCAAGGGCAGTGCCACGATACCCACAATGATGCCGGCCATGAGGTCGGCCATGAAAGTCTTTTTGTCGTAGTTCTTGATTGCCGATACCATCTTCGGCTTAAAAGTAGGGCGGGCGATTCCCGCTAAACGTTCTGTTGTTGTCATCTTCTTCAATACAATAAAAACTGATGGTTCCTATATAATATATAGGTGTTATCCTAAAACTTGTGCAAAGGTACGATAATCTTTTGACATTGGCTGTTTTCGCGTCGTTGTTTTTTCGGATTATGGCAAAAGGATTAATCTAAATCAATGAAAGATGAAAGATGAAAGATGAAGGATGAAAGATGAAGGATGAGGGATGAGGGATGAAAGATGAGGGATTAGAGATGAGGGATGAAAGATGATAACCTTAAATTATTATAATATATGGTGACGTTCAGTGGCTGATTGGTGTTTTTTGTTTATTTTTGCGGTGTTTTTAATACAATGATTATGAAAGTGAAGACAATGATGGTGGCTGTAGCCATGGCCTTGTGCTTTTCGGTTGCACTGAGTTCCTGTTCCACGAAGATGCATGCAGTGAACCGCTTGGAGAAGTTCTCAAAAGAGTTGCGCGACAACAGTCAGTATTATACTGTTGATGAGTGGAAGAAGGCAGGAGAGGAGTTCCTCGACATTCGAAAGGAAATCAAGAAGCATGAGTTGGACTACACGGCTGAGCAGAAGAAAAAGATCGGAGTCCTTGAAGGAAAGTGCGCCGGTTATATGGCAAAAGGTGTCAAGAACGGTATCGTTGACAAGGTGAAGGGCTTTGGCAATGAGCTGAACGGGATCCTTCAGGGCATTCTCAATGCAATCACAGATTTCACCGATGACTGATTGTCGGCGGTGCCAGATTCTCATGAAACGATTTATTTGGCTGCTGTTGGCGGTACTCCTCTGTCAGTACGGATGGTCACAGAAACCGCAACGGCAGAAAGTTGGACTTGTTCTTGGCGGTGGCGGTGCGAAGGGGGCTGCCGAGGTAGGTGTCTTGAAGGTGATTGAGGAGGTGGGTATCCCCATCGACTATATCGCTGGTACCAGCATCGGCTCTATTGTCGGCGGCTTATATGCTGTCGGCTATCGTGCCGCAGACCTCGATTCGATGTTCCAGACACAAGAGTGGATGAGTCTGTTGGCTGATCGTGAGGAGGAACATAAGAACGAGGTGATCTCCGAGGAAGATGGGGTGGTGTATATATTGGGTTTCCCTATATCCCGTCGAAACAGCAAAAGCAAAGATCCGAACTTCGGTGCTGTCAAGGGGGATCATATCGTGGAGTTGTTTGACAGCATTACGGGAATGAGAGACTCCGTGGATTTCTCTACCTTACCGATACCCTTCCGTTGTGTGGCAGTGGATGTCAAGAACCATCGCGAGGTAGTACTCAGCAGTGGTGTCCTGTCGAAATGCATGCGTGCCAGTATGGCCATTCCCGGTGCTTTCAAGCCTGTTCAAATCAATGGTAAGACCCTTGTTGACGGTGGCGTACTGAATAACTTACCAGCGGATGTGGTGAAGGCGATGGGGGCCGATATTGTCATCGCGATCGATCTAACGCAAAAGAAACATGAGACCCGTAACTTCTCGTTGAAGGAAAATACGGGCATCGGAGGGTGGCTCGACTGGGCTGTGTCGCGACCTGATTGGAAGAAATACAACGAAAACCTCCAACTGGTTGATGTCTATATCAATCCAAACTTAGACGGATATGGCTCAACGAGTTTCGGTAAAAAGAGTATAGCAGAAATGATCCGCATCGGGGAAACGGCGGGCAGGAAGAAAATCAATGAATTAAAGAAGGTGAAGAAGATGGTTGGGAGAAGAGAGATGAGGGATGAAGGATGAGAGATTAAAGAAGAGAGATGAGAGATGTGGTGGACACATCTCTCATCTCTCATTATCATTGTTCATCTTGGAATTACTTGTTCTTCAGCAAGTCGCGGATTTCAGTGAGCAACTTCTCCTCTGCTGGTGGCTCTGGAGCAGGTGCAGGTTCCTCTTCCTTCTTCTTGTTGAGCTTGTTCATAGCCTTGATCATCAAGAAGATACAGAAGGCGATGATAGCGAAGTCAATCACGTTCTGGATGAACAAACCATACTTCAACTCTGCATCACCCACTTTGGCAGCCAGACCGCTGAAGTCAACACCACCCGTGCAAAGACCGATCAGTGGCATGAGCACGTCATCAACAAGTGATGAAATGATTTTTCCGAAGGCACCGCCGATGATTACACCAACGGCCATGTCCATTACGTTGCCTTTC
>DETG01000041.1:0-166 GCA_002361535.1 Prevotella sp. UBA3294 | reverse complement strand
TTGAATTCTTTAAAAAATCCCATAACTTTAAATTTTTTAATGTATAAAATTGTAAACTGCGTTTTGCAATCTCTGAAATCCGCTTTCTCTTTTTCATGTTTAAGAACGGATTATACCATCTTTTTATATTATTTAAGACAGAAATCTGATGCAAATATAGAAAATA
>DETG01000004.1:20948-32664 GCA_002361535.1 Prevotella sp. UBA3294 | reverse complement strand
GCGATGACGCAGCAGATTTACAGTCTGCCCCATTTGGCCGCTCTGGAATCTACCCATTGTGTTTTTTTTTTTGAGCCTCTTGTCGGATTCGAACCAACGACCCCGAGATTACAAATCACGTGCTCTGGCCAACTGAGCTAAAGAGGCGGGTGGGCAAGCTACCTACATCGCGCCGCTACAACCAACTACCTTTGCTACGTTCCCGTCCTGGAGGATTCGAAGGGAGCTGGCCGTGCAGGACTTACCCATGATGTTTTCTGCCTTGGCAATCCGAAACCGAATCACTTTAGCGGCTGCAAAGGTAAGCAAATAAAATGAGAAACAGAGATTTCTCTGCTCTTTTTATCTGTTTTTAACAATCTCAACAACCCTTGTTTAGATCGCAAGAACATGCCATTTGTTCTCCTTACTCAAAGAAGTCGAAGTACAAAACAAATTGTTTTGTTCCCTAAGAAGACGTTTTTTTGATCCTAAAATGACGTTTTTTTGAGAACAAAACAAATTGTTTTGTTACGGCATACCCTCGTTTTGAGACCTGAAAAGCTTGTGATTCATTGTAAAAGACCAGTTTGGTGAGGGTTTTAGTATTAAGTAATCCTAATTCTTGTAACTCCTTTTTCATACTTCATTTTTTATTTGTACCTTTGCACCAATTATGACAGCACATCAGGACATAGAGCAGATGCAGGCATTTGCCCGCATAGATGGATTATGGCTTGCCGTCTTCTGGACAGTGAGCTTCGTATGTTTTGTAGGCAGTTTCACCTATCCGTCGTTATCCACGTCGGTATTGCTAATCGGTGCCGTTTCACTGGTGTTTGCCGCATTGCGGGTGAGACGTTACCGAGATGAGGTGCGCGAAGGAGTGCTCTCTTTCCGTCGTGGTTTTCTCTACAGTATGCTGATCTATCTGCATGCTGCCCTGCTGTTCGCGATGGTGCAATACCTTTATTTCCGTTTCCTCGACCACGGTTTCGTGATCGGCAATTACATGGACATGGTGAACACGGATGCCTTCAAGGAGGTGGCACAGAGCTACGGACTGTCACAGACAGACTGGAAGATCGTGATGGAGAACCTGTCGAGTCTGCGCCCCATCGACCTTGCCCTGCAGTTCTTCAGCATGGATGTGTTCATGGGTTTCTTCGTGAGCATCCCCGTGGCAATGATCATGGCCCGCTCTCCGAGGAGAATGAAAAAGACAGATATTAACAGACAATGACAATGGATATAACAGTAGTAGTACCTTTATATAATGAGGAGGAGTCGATTCCCGAGCTCTATGCCTGGGTGGAACGCGTGATGAAAGAGAACGGCTATTCGTTTGAGATGATCTTCGTGAACGACGGCTCCACAGACAACTCCTGGAATATTATCAATGACCTGAGCAAGGATCACACGAACGTGAAAGGAATCAAGTTCCGTCGCAACTACGGGAAAAGTCCAGCCTTGTACTGCGGTTTTAAAGAAGCGCAGGGCGATGTGGTGATCACCATGGATGCCGACCTACAAGACTCGCCCGACGAGATCCCTGGGCTGTACAACATGATCATGAAGGATGGCTATGACCTCGTGTCGGGATACAAGCAGAAACGCTATGACCCCCTGTCGAAGACCATCCCCACCAAGCTGTTCAATGCCACAGCGCGCAAAGTGAGCGGTATCCATAACCTGCACGATTTCAACTGCGGACTGAAAGCCTACCGTCTTGACGTGGTGAAGAATATCGAGGTATATGGTGAGATGCACCGTTTCATCCCCTACCTCGCAAAGAACGCCGGATTCGATAAGATTGGGGAAAAGGTGGTGCACCATCAGGCACGGAAATACGGGAAGTCGAAGTTCATGGGATTGAACCGTTTCGTGAACGGCTATCTCGACCTGACAACTCTTTGGTTCCTGAGCACTTTCGGCAGGAAGCCCATGCATGTGTTCGGTTTCTTAGGCACCATCATGTTCTTCATCGGTTTCATCGCTGCAGCAGGAATCGGCATCGACAAGCTCTGGGCTCTGGCTCACCATGTTCCACAGCGGTTAGTGACTGACTCGCCTTACTTCTTCATTTCACTCACGATGATGATCATCGGAACGCAATTGTTCCTTGCCGGTTTCGTGGGCGACCTCATCAGTAGGAACTCGCAAGGGCGCAACGACTACCAGATTGAGAAAACCGTGAATTTAGGGGAATCGTGAAGAATCTCATTTTAAGGGGCAAGAGTTGAGATACAGGAGGCAAGTAATAGTTTAGAGATAATGGCTTTATGAAAGAGTATTTCAAAAATATGATTTGTGCTGCAAAAAAGAACAGGCATGCTGAGAGAAGAGGTTTCCTCTTGCTTCTTGTTTCCTGTCTCCTCGTTCTTGCATCTTGTTCCTCCATCGACTGTCCGATGAACAACACGGTATCTACGATCTATGCACTGTACAAAAGCAACGGAACGGCAGACACACTGAAAGATACGCTCACCGTGATCACTTTCAGACATGGGCCAGAGGAGGATCCGGTGGCACTGAACAGGAGTGTAAACACCACCACAATGAACATCCCCATCAGTTACCAAGGTGAAGAGGATGTGTTATATTTTGTTCGTTCTTTCCCCGACTCAGTAAAAACCATCATGCTGAATGATGAGGGTGAAGAAGAGGAACACACGGTATATTTCACGAACTATCTCACCGACACCGTCACGGTAGAAAAGACCGACCGCAAGCATTTCGAATCGATCGACTGCACACCGTCGTTCTTCCACACCCTGACGCGAGTGAACTATACCACGAACGGCATTGACTCTGTTGTGATTTCTAATCCCGAAGTAAACTATGATCAGACAAAAGAACATTACCATCTGTATTTTAAGTCTCGCGATTAGTATGTTGCTTCTCGGGACAACTACGGCCTCGGCACAGTACAAAAAGAAAAAGGTGAAAGTCGAGCTTCCTGACACCGTACCCCTGCTCAACGGCTTTCAGGTATCAGCCGACCTTTTAGGAGCTGCCATGATGCATATCGGCAGCTACGGACAGTATGAAGGGGCATTCAGGGTGAACCTTCGCGACCGATATTTTCCGATTGTGGAACTGGGGTATGGGAAAGCCGATCATACCGATGACGGCACGATGCTGCGTTACCAGACGAAAGCACCTTACGGGCGAGTAGGTATCGACTTCAACCTAATGAAAGATAAGCACGACATCTATCGTCTCTTAGCAGGTGTACGTTATGGTTTCACCTCATTCAAATATGATTTACATCATCCCGGATTGAAAGACCCAGTATGGTTCGATCAAGTGCCATTCAATGCAGAGGGCATACAATGTAACTACCACTGGATGGAAGTTGTTTTCGGCGTGGATGCCACCATCTGGGGACCACTGCATTTAGGATGGAGTCTCAGATACCGGAACCGCATCACCTACAATGCCGGTGACCTTGACAATGTCTGGTATGTGCCGGGATATGGGAAATCAGGGAAATCGGTCTTCGGCGGCACCTTCAACATCATCATCGACATCTAACCACTCTAACGGAATAACCTATGAACAAAAAGAATCTACTACGACTGGCTTTCCTGCTGTTCTTGATCGTCGGTACGATCTTCATCATCCGCCAGCAGCATGCCATGCCCTACCAACATAACACAGGTTTTATCTTTGGCACTGTGTATAACATCACTTACCAAAGTGATCGCAACTTGCAGAAAGAAATCGAGGCAGAACTGATGAAAGTGGATCAGTCTTTGTCACCTTTTAACAAATCATCCGTCATCTCCAAAGTGAACCGAAACGAACAGGTCACCCTAAACGAGATGTTCCTCAATGTGTTCGAACTGGCACAACACATCTCGAAAGAGACCGATGGTGCCTTCGACATCACCGTAGCCCCCTTAGTGAACGCCTGGGGCTTCGGCTTTAAGAACGGTACAGACCCCACCAAACAGGTCATCGACAGTTTGATGACCCTCGTGGGATATGAGAAAGTGTCGCTGGCTGCCCCGGGTATGAAACACCCCACCCCATACATCAAGAAAAAAGATCCTCGTATCATGCTCGACTGCTCGGCCATTGCCAAAGGCTACGGCAGTGATGTGGTGGCACAGTTTCTCAAGAAGCACGACATCCAGAACTTCATGGTGGAGATTGGAGGAGAGATCGTGACTAACGGTGTAAGTGACAAGCGGGTGCCTTGGAGGATTGGGGTGACAAAGCCTACTGATGACTCGCTTAGCACAAGCAATGAGATGCAGACGGTGCTCAACGTCACCAACAAAGCTATGGCCACGAGTGGGAACTACCGGAACTTCTATTATAAAGGAGGAAAGAAATACGCCCATACCATCGACCCCCATACAGGCTACCCAGTACAACACAGTATCTTGTCGGCTACGGTGTTGGCCGATAACTGTGCCACTGCCGATGCCTACGCAACCTCGTTTATGGTGATGGGACTCGACGGGGCAAAAAAGATCTTGGACAAACATCCTGAACTGATGGCTTACCTGATCTATACCGATGAGAAAGGGAATTATGCCGTGTGGTATTCAAAGGAGATGGAGAATAAGATTGTGGCAAGTGATTAACAATGAGTGATTAGCCATATCGGATGCGAAGCATATTCGACAAACTGTTGGAACTGCCCCTGTTCTTAGGGATGAGCCACAACGACCTGAGTCAGGTTGTGGCACAGACAAAGTTTGGTTTCCACCGTATAGCCAAAGGGAAAGCCGTAGCGCATGAGGGTGACCCCTGCGACCGTATTTTCTTTCTGGTGAAAGGAACATTACAGGTGGAGAGTCAAGCAGACGACCACAGCTACCGCATCATCGAAACAATGACGGCACCCGATATCCTACAGCCTGAACGTATCTTCGGACTGACCCAACGATATAGCAAGACTTTCATGGCCGTGACAGAGTGCCAACTGATGAGCATCAACAAATCAGAGACCCTCCGGCTGTCGGAAGACTATATCATTTTCCAATTGAACCTTCTCAACATCATCAGTACTCAAAGTCAGCGTATCACCCATCAACCTTGGCGTGCACAGCCACAAGACATCCGAAACAAAATTATCCGCTTCGTGGAGATGCATAGCATGCGACCGGCTGGAGAGAAAACCCTCTATATCAAAATGGAGACGCTGGCAAGCCTCATCGCCGAGAGCAGACTGAACGTTTCCCGTGAGTTGAAAAAGATGCACCACGACGGACTGATCCAACTGACACGCGGTATGATCCACGTTCCTGCACTGGAGCAATTGCTGATGGAATGAGCAACGGAAAACTGTAAGCAGAATAAATTTCGTTAAAAATAACATATATAATAAGGTGTATTAGATTATTTGCTGTATCTTTGCATTTTGTATTTAGTATGATGAAATATGACAGAGGAAGCAAAGAGAATAAATCCTTTTTTCGAAGAATACAAGACACCGCACGACACGGTGCCCTTTGACCGTATTCGCGTGGAAGATTTCGAAGAAGCCTTCATGGAAGGCATCCGCCGCGATAACGAACAAATAGACAAGACCATCAATAATCCCGAAAAGCCTACATTCGACAATACCATCATCAACGCTGAAGAGGACAAGGACGGATACTACGACCTGCTGAGCAGGGTAAGCACCGTGTTCTTCAACTTAATGAGTGCAGAGACGAATGATGAGATTGATGCCTTAGCACAGAAAATGCAACCCATCCTCACTCAACATGCCAACGATGTACGCTTGAACAAACGACTCTTCGAGAGAATTAAATATGTCCACCTTCACCACCGCCGACTGACAGCAGAGGAGAAGATGCTGCTTGACAACTGCTATGACGGCTTCGTCAGAAGCGGCGCCCTGCTTGATGATGAGGGGAAAGAGAAACTGCGCACACTGACAGAGGAGGCCTCAATCCTTTCCCTACAATTCTCGCAGAACCTCTTGAAAGAGAATAAGGCATTCATCCTACATATCACCGATGAGAAACAACTTGACGGACTGCCAGAAACAGCACGTGAGGCAGCAGTTCAGGCTGCCAAGGAACGCAATATGGAAGGATGGGTATTCACACTCGACATGCCCAGCTATAGTCCGTTCATGACCTACAGCACCCAACGTGACCTCCGGGAAAAGATGTACATGGCACGTAATACCGTTTGTACACACGACAATGCTGAGAACAACCTTGACATCTGCAAAAGACTGATTAACTTGCGCCGGGAAATTGCTCAACTGTTAGGATACAAGACCTATGCCGATTATGTGCTGAAGCACCGCATGGCCAGTAAGGTAAAAAACGTTTATAAACTGCTCGATGATTTGATCGATGCATACAAACCTACTGCCCTGAAAGAATATGCAGAGATAGAGAAGTTCGCCCAGAAGAGCGAGGGAAAGAATTTCAAGATGGAGCCCTGGGATCAGGGGTTCTATTCACATAAACTGCAACTGAAGAAATACAATCTCGATGCCGAGATGTTACGTCCCTATTTTGAACTGTCGAAAGTGATCGACGGTGTCTTCGGCTTGGCAAACCGTCTGTATGGCATCACATTCAAGGAGAATACAGATATCCCCGTCTATCACCCCGATGTAAAAGCATACGAGGTGTTCGACAAGGACGGTTCCTATCTGGCTGTGTTCTACGCAGATTTCCATCCGAGGAAAGGAAAGCAGGGCGGCGCATGGATGACGGAATATCAAGGCCAATGGATTGATAGGAAAGGTGAGAACGTACGACCGCATGTCAGCGTGGTGATGAACCTGACAAAGCCCACGGCAGAGAAGCCTGCTTTGCTCACCTTGAGTGAGGTAGAGACATTCCTTCATGAGTTCGGGCACTCACTGCATGGCATGTTTGCCAACACACGCTTTGAAAGTCTCAGCGGCACCAATGTGTGGTGGGACTTTGTGGAACTGCCTTCGCAGTTCATGGAAAACTTCGCTGTAGAAAAGGAATTCCTGCGTATTTTTGCCTATCACTATAAGACGGGAGAGCCATTGCCCGACGAACTGATCCGGCGTATCATGAGAAGCAGGAACTTCAATGTGGCCATGGGTTGCTTGAGACAGGTGAGCTTCGGCTTACTCGACATGGCCTACTATACCAAGAAAGATGCTTTCACCGACGACATCATCCCCTTTGAGAAAAAAGCCTGGGCCAAGGCATCCATTGTGAAAGCAAAGAAAAACCCCACCACCTGCATGACCGTGCAGTTCTCACACATTATGGCTGGTGGATATGCTGCCGGATACTATAGTTATAAATGGGCGGAAGTGTTGGATGCAGATGCCTTCAGCATGTTCAAGAAAAGTGGGATCTTCAACCAGCATACCGCACAACGTTTCCGAGACTGTATCCTCAGCAAGGGAGGAACTGAACATCCCATGACCCTGTATAAACGGTTCAGAGGACAAGAGCCTACTATTGATGCCCTGTTGAAAAGAAACGGGATCAAGAGAGAAACAAAAAGCAAGAGGTAAGAACTAAGAGGTGAGAGGTAAAAACATGAACGAGAAACAGAAGAAACTCGATTTGCGATATCTGCGCATGGCTCGTATCTGGGCAGAGAACAGCTACTGCCAACGACGACAGGTGGGGGCATTGGTGGTGAAAGACAAGATGATCATCAGCGACGGTTATAACGGCACGCCAAGTGGCTTTGAGAACGTATGCGAGGATGAGAACAACGTCACCAAACCTTATGTGCTCCATGCCGAAGCGAATGCCATCACCAAACTGGCACGCAGTTCGAACAACAGCGACGGCTCTACACTCTATGTCACGGCATCTCCTTGCATCGAATGTGCGAAGCTTATCATCCAGGCTGGCATCAGACGAGTGGTATATGGAGAAAAATACCGTTTGGAAGATGGCATTAACCTGTTACGACGAGCCGGTATCGAAGTAGTTTATATGAATCCTGACGAATGACCCAAAGCCCTTTAAGCAATGAAACAAAATAAGACAAACCGCTACATGCCTTTACTGATGGCCCTCTGCGTGGTCGTCGGTGTGGTGATCGGAACTTTCTTTGCCAATCATTTCTCCAGTCAGCGGCTGAATATCATCAACAGCGGCAGTAACCGTCTGAACAACCTGCTGCACATCATCGATGACCAATATGTAGATAAAGTGGATCTCGACTCTCTGGTGGAGAAAGCCATTCCACAGATATTGGGAGATCTCGATCCCCACTCAGTGTATATCAGTGCGAAGGATGTGCAGACAGCTACCGACGATCTGAAAGGATCATTTTCGGGTGTCGGCATCGAGTTCGTCATCCGCGAGGACACCATCCATGTACAGGGTGTCATCAAGAACGGTCCTGCCGAACGTGCAGGTCTGCTGGCTGGCGACAAGATCGTCTCTGTTGACGACAAACCCTTCGTGGGAAAGATTGTCACCAACGAGGAGGCGCAACACCGGCTGAAGGGTCCGAAGGACACAAAAGTGAAGATCGGCATCTTGCGCTATGGCGAGAAGAAAGTGAAGCAATTCACAGTGACACGTGGTGAAATCCCCACAAGAAGCGTGACCGCCACCTATATGTTAGACGAAAATACGGGCTATATCCGTATCAAGAATTTTGGAGAGAACACCTATCCGGAGATGCTTATCGCCCTGGCAAAGCTGTCGCAGGAGAATTTCAGTAACCTGATCATCGACCTGCGCGACAACACCGGTGGCTATCTGCAGTCGGCAGTACAGATCATCAACGAATTCCTCCCCAGCAACAAACTGATTGTCTATACCCAAGGACGCAAGTCACCCCGGAATGAATACAAGAGCAACGGAAAGGGAAGCTATCAGAAAATTCCGCTTATCGTGCTGATTAACGAGAGCAGTGCCTCTGCCTCAGAGATTTTTGCCGGTGCCATGCAAGACAACGACCGTGCCACGATCATCGGACGCCGTTCGTTTGGTAAAGGACTGGTTCAGCAGCAGATCGGTTTCCCCGACGGTTCGATGATCCGCTTGACCATCGCCCGCTACTACACACCATCAGGCCGCTGCATCCAGAAGCCCTACTCTCCTGGTGACAAGAATTACGAAGAGGATTTGCTGGAGCGCTATGAACATGGTGAGTTCTTTAATCAGGACAGCATCAAGCATACAGGACCCGCTTACCATACCAGCATCGGACGTGAGGTTTATGGTGGCGGTGGTATCACCCCCGACATCTTTGTGCCGGAAGATACGTTGGGCATCACATCCTATTACAAACAAGCCAGCTTGAGTGGCCTGATTCTTCAGTTCGCCTTCACCTATACTGACGACAACCGACTGAAGTTGAATAATTTCACCGAGATGATGGCCTTGTCTGATTATCTTGTGAAACAAAACACGGTTGACAAGTTTGCCACCTATGCCGACTCCCGTGGACTGAAACGCCGTAACCTGATGATCCAGAAGAGTCATAAGCTGTTAGAACGCTATATCAACAGTCGCATCATCTATAATATCATGGATGAAGATTCATGGGTACGGTATCTAAATCTCGATGACCCCGTAATCCGTGCTGCACAGAAGGTGTTCAAAGACAATGCTGCCTTTCCGCAAAAGTCTGACGTGCAAGAGAAGAAAGAGGAGAAAGTGGCCAAGGCTTCCATCAACCTATTCCTCAACAGGGAGATGGGCCGAAGGTACAACATGATGGCCCGTTGCTGAACATGGACAAGAAAGACCTGCGCCAATTTATACGTATGCAGAAAGGACAGTTCACCCAGAAGGAACTGGAGGAACTGTCCTTACCTATCATCAAACGGTTGCTGGCTCACCCACGCGTCAAACAAGCACACACCCTGATGATGTATTATTCACTCGATGATGAGGTGAACACCCACGAGGTGATCAACCAACTGGTGGAACAAGGAAAGAAAGTATTATTACCTGCTGTGGTTGATGACACACGGATGGAACTGCGCCAATATGCCGATCCCTGTGATCTGAGAGGGGGCTTCTTTCACATCATGGAACCCGTGGGGAAGGTGTTCACCGACTATGACAGCATTGATGTGGCAATTGTTCCCGGCATGGCTTTCGACTCACGCTGCAACCGTCTGGGACGTGGCAAGGGTTACTACGACCGTTTCCTGTCGAAGAGGCCTACTATATATAAAATAGGTGTATGTTTCGATTTCCAGAAATTGCCAGGCATCCCAGCAGAAGAAAACGATATCAAGATGGACGAGGTGCTCTAATAAAACCGGATATCAATAATAATCCGGGCACCCACCTCCTGGTTGAGTCGGTTCACCAGTTCCGTACGCATCATGGAAAGATCCGATCTGAGAGCAGGACGTGATATTTTGACAAACAGCACTTGGTGACTGATATACTTCTCTTCTGTATAACGGTCAATCACTTTTCCCGCCACCTTTCCCCACGCATCTATCAGTCGTTTTTGTAACAAGGGCATCTCCAATCCATTCTGCCGCAAGAATAGATTCACCAAATCATTGATATTGTGCACATCACGTTTAAACATCGCTCCCCACTCCTTCCTCTACACGTTGCGTCACCACACCATCAGCTACTGAAAACAGTTTATAGTCAAAACTGTTCTCATGAAGGATCCTGTCAAGATGTTCCCGGTTGGTATCGGTGATGAAGATCTGTCCATACTCTTCGCTGGCCACCAGCTGCACAATACGTTCCACCCGTTGCGCATCTAACTTGTCGAAGATGTCGTCAAGTAAGAGCAGAGGAGTAGTCTTGCTACAGGTACGCTTCAGGAAGCGGAACTGTGCCAGTTTCATGGCTATCACGAAAGTCTTCAGCTGTCCCTGACTGCCTTCACGTCGCATGGGATAGCCCCCAAGAAGCATCTCCAGGTCATCACGATGAATGCCATGCAAAGAATAGCCCACCGCACGATCCTTCATCCGATCACGCTGGATCACCTCCAACAATGGTCCCCGCTGACAATGAGAGACATATTGAAGAGACACCGTTTCCTTGTCTCCTGAGATATCCTGATAGATCTGCTGGAATACAGGAAGTAGTTCACGGACAAAGGCATCGCGTTTCTGAAAGACCACCTCTCCTTCTGCAGCCATCTGCTCCTCCCAGATACGCATCAGTTCCCAGTCGGGTTCCTCCTCCATTTTCAATAAAGTGTTCCGCTGCTGTAAAGCTTTGTTATATCGGTTCAGTGCCTCGATATAATTATTGTCATATTGTGAGATGACCACATCCATCAGACGTCGCCGTTCTTCGCTTCCACCGTCCACCAGATAAGTGTCAGCGGGAGACACAAAGACCAAGGGAATCAGTCCGATATGCTGCGACAGCCGTTTATATTCTTTCTTATTCCGTTTAAAATGTTTTTTCGTGCCTCGTTTCATTCCACAGTAGATCTCCTCTTTGTTTCCCGTTTCATCTTGATAAGACCCTTCCAACACAAAGAAAGGCTCATCATGAAAAATAACCTGTGAGTCAATACTGTTGTAAGCACTCCGGCAAAACGACAGGTAATATACTGCGTCCAACATATTTGTCTTACCGGCACCGTTCGGACCGATAAAACAATTCATCTTCGGCGACAGGGACAAACCAGCCTCCTTGATGTTCTTGTAGTTGACGATGGATATCCTATTCAGTATCATTGGTGTGCAAAGATACGAAAAGTCGAGCGAAGAACAAAACGAACTCGTTTGTTTTTTCTTCCGAGACGTAGTAACTTCGCGATTGCCATCGCAAAGTTACAAAAAAACGAGAGCAGAACAAAA
>DETG01000004.1:0-20918 GCA_002361535.1 Prevotella sp. UBA3294 | reverse complement strand
GTGCATTGTAACTTATTCAAAGTTATGAAAAAAAGAGTGCAGAACGAAAAAAAACAGCAATAAATTTCAATAAGTGGAATAAATTCTGTAATTTTGCAACCCAAATGATTGAACCGCCCAGCGGTATAACAGAAGTCAATAAAAACAATTCAATAAATGGCAAACGTAAACGTGAAAGAACAGAATGTTGAGACAATCAACAAAGGTGAGGAATTCCTGTTGAAGAACAAGAAGACCATCATGTACGCGGTCATCGCCTTAGTGGTGATTATCGCAGGTATCATCCTCTACAACAACTTCGTGAAGGCTCCTCGTGAGGCTGAAGCAAGTACTGAACTGGCCAAAGGTCAGGATCTGTTTAACAACCAACAGTTCGACAAAGCACTTAATGGCGATGGAGCTGCTTTCGCTGGTTTCGCAAAGATTGCCTCCGACTACAGCAGCACCGCTGCTGGCAACCTGGCCAATCTCTATGCAGGTCTGTGCTATGCGAACTTAGGCAAATGGCAAGAGGCCGTGAACTTCCTCGACAAATATTCTCCTGCCGATGATGAGATGGTAAGTCCTGCTGCCGTAGCAGCATTAGGTAACGCATACGCTCATGTGAAAGAGATCGACAAGGCTGTTGCCAATCTGAAGAAAGCTGCAAAGATGGCTGACAGTCAGGCTCTCGAGAACACCAACAACAGTCTGGCACCCACTTTCCTGTTGCAGGCCGCTACCCTGTTGGAGAGTCAGAACAATAAGGCCGAGGCTCTGAAGATCTATCAGGACATCAAGAAGAAGTACGTGAACTCTCCGATCTCTCAGGAGATTGACAAGTATATCGAACGTGCAAGCGCTCAATAATGGCTACTAAGAACCTTTCGGAATACAACATGGAAAAGGTGCCTGATGCCAGTAACATGTGTTTTGGCATTGTGGTAGCCGAATGGAATCCAGAGATTACTGGTGCTTTGCTTGATGGTGCCGTCAACACGTTGGAGAAACACGGAGCCCTGCCGGAGAATATCCATGTAAAGACCGTTCCCGGCTCTTTCGAGTTGATCTACGGTGCACATCAGATGACACTCAACGGCGGTTACGATGCCATCATTATCTTAGGCAGTGTGATCCGCGGTGAGACTCCTCATTTCGATTATATCTGTCAGGGAGTGACACAAGGCATCGCCCATCTGAATGTTACCAGTGAGATTCCCGTAGTCTATGGACTTCTTACCACTAACGACCTGCAGCAAGCGAAGGATCGCGCCGGTGGCCGGTTAGGGAACAAAGGTGACGAGTGTGCTGTAGTAGCTATTAAAATGGCGAAGTTCTAAGAGAACCCAATCACAGCAAGAGGGTATGTTTCGGCATACCCTCTTTTGTTTATCTCTATTTAAATGCAAAAAAACAATCAAATCTTTTGCATTTTGCTTGCTTATCCGTATCTTTGCAAAAACATCACCAGAATATGAAACTTATCAGTTGGAACGTGAACGGGCTGCGTGCCTGTGAGGGAAAGGGGTTCAGTGAGACCTTCAAGGCCATTGATGCCGACATCTTCTGTCTGCAGGAAACAAAGATGCAGGCTGGTCAGTTGGATTTGCAGTTCGAGGGCTACACCTCTTATTGGAACTATGCCGAGAAGAAAGGGTATAGCGGCACCGCCATCTTCACCAAGCATCAGCCTATAAACGTCAGTTACGGCATCGGTGTTGAAGAACATGATCATGAAGGGCGTGTCATCACATTGGAAATGCAAGACTTCTTCCTCGTCACTGTCTATACACCGAACTCACAAGACGGACTGAAACGTCTTGACTACCGTATGCGATGGGAGGACGATTTCCTGAACTATATCAAGAAGTTAGATGCCCAAAAGCCCGTTATCTTCTGTGGTGACCTCAATGTGGCCCATCAGGAGATTGACTTGAAAAACCCGAAGACGAATCATAAGAATGCCGGCTTCACCGATGAGGAACGTGCTAAGTTCTCTACTCTGTTAGCCAACGGCTTCACCGACTCTTTCCGTTACTTCTACCCCCATCAGGAGAATATCTACTCTTGGTGGAGCTACCGTTTCAAAGCTCGTGAAAAGAACACAGGGTGGCGCATCGATTACTTTGTTGTATCGAACCGCATCGCTGAAAAGATGAAAGATGCCAAGATCCATACAGAGATCTATGGCAGCGACCACTGTCCGGTGGAGCTGGTGATAGAGGAGTAAGAAAAGAGAAGAGAGGAGAGAGGAAAGAGGAGAGAGGAGAGATGAGAGATAAATGAGGAGAATTTGTCTAATTCGTAGAGAACCATCTAACCCGTAAAGAACGAAAACAATTCGTAGAGTACAATCTAATTCGTAAAGAAGAATAAGAAGAATAAGAGATGAAAGTAAAAGATTTATTAGAGACCTTTGAGTTTGAGGATCTCTTTCCCACAGTCGCCAATATGTATCCCAATGCCAAACGCCACAAGCGTGAGTTCCAGGAGGCCTTCGACATCCTGCAGAATATCCGTGTCACGCCCAGTAACAAGAACGTGCGTTATATGGTAATTGAAGACAGCGAGTCGCACGATACCTACTTTGGAGCCCAAGACTCCACGTTCAAGACCTCTTGGGATGTGTTGGCAGGGAAAGAGGTGAAACGCGACAAGTATGTTGACCTCTCCGATGAGGAGATAGCGGCCAACATCCTGATCAATGCCATCTTCCTCGGTAATTGTCCCAGAAGCTTTGAGGAGAGCCAAAAAGCACTGAGAAGAGCGTAGGCTCTTCATTAACTGAGAGGTGAGAACTGAGAGGTGAGAACTGAGAGGTATGATTACTTTCAAGAATTGGCTTTAGTGCTTGTTCCAGGGTGTAATCATACCTCTCATTTCTTACCTCTCACTTCCCAGTTAATTTTCTTCTTCCTCCGGCAATGCCGAATCAATTTGCGTATCCCTCTTGACACTCACCTCCCCCATACGAGAAACGGTGACGATCAAAGGGATATACTCATCACTCAGTTTATCGGGTGATCCCACACTGGAACCGAAAAACAGGTTATCCCCCTCGGCCCTGTCGAGTACGAGTCCCAACAACACACCATGCTCACGGGTATTCGCATCCACATAATCGGCGAAGCTCTTCTTGGAGAACACACGGTTGAAGAACTCCGATCCGTCGGCACGAAGCACGCGCACCCTTACCATATTATCATAGTACTCATTCCCCTGCTCATCCTTCACCTTCGGTAAGCTGTCGGCCACGAAACGGTGCACCTCTACCTTATAAGTCTTTTCCAGCCATTTCACCTCATCCGTCTGTTTGAACTCACTCATTCTGACAGGTGCTGCAGGTTTATGTTCCACTGGTTTTGGTGCGATGATCACATTCGACTGTTTCTTTTCCGCACACGACATCATCAGGCAGGCCACTATTAAGGAGGCTGCCACTTCCAAACGATGTTTTATCTTCATTACTATCATTGTTTCTTATATTAACTAACATTTTGAAAGAAAATTGTGATGAATGCCGAAAATTTACTACCTTTGCAACAAACTTTTCGTTTATGCGAAAGCAGATATGTTTATAACTATAGTGATATAGAAAGAAAATAGAACGCATCATGAAACAAACAATATGGTTTGCCCTACTCTCCCTGCTCCTCATGGCATCCTGCGGTGACAACAAGCCTACAGTGCCAGAGCCAGAGCCCATCGACACCATCCCCATGATGGTGATGCAGATACAGAAATGTGCCAAGCTCTATACCGCTGAATATCACGTCCATAAGATCGTGACCCACGATGACCAGATGAAGCTCAAGGGCTCCTTCCTGCAGAAAGAGTTCAATATCACCCTGCCAGTAGGACAGCGGAAGATTGCCATTCCCATGGATGCCACGTTGAAAGCATCCATCGATTTCAGTCAATTCACCAAAAAGAATGTCAAACGCCATGGTGACAAGATCGAGATCATCCTTCCCGATCCCGTGGTGGAGCTCACCAGCAGCAAGATCAACCATGCCGAGATCAAGAAACAGGTATCGATTCTCCGTTCCAACTTCTCCGATGCCGAGATGGCCAGCTACGAGAATCAAGGACGGGCAGCCATCGTGAACGACATTCCCCGCATGGGTATTCTCCCGATGGCTCAGGCCAGTGCCACCAAGACCCTCGTCCCCATGATCGTGGCCATGGGCTATGCCGAGGAGAACATCACAATTACGTTCCGTAAGGAGTTCACCTTAAGAGACCTCCCCAAATTGTTTGACTCAAAATCTTTCGCACGATGACCAAGCCAGATACCACCCCTTCGACATCCAAGAAAAAGAAGACCACAGTGACGAAGAAGTCTGCCAACAAGTCCAAGGAGACAAAGCAGGCTGCCGACGCCACACAGGAGGAGATCACAAAAGGCATTGAGGATGTGCTCACAGCCTTGTTCGAGATGATCGGCAAAGCCAGCAAGTGGACCGTCATTGCCATCCTTGCCCTGGTGGCTATTGCTTTAGGTGTCACCTACTATCTGTTCCATACCGTGACTGATGCCAACGCCAATGTCGAGATTGACCAACGCATCGGTGTCACCCCCACACAGATCAAGTCGATGAAAGACATCGGACAATGGGAGTTCCTCGCCATCGCCGACGAGGAGATGATTGATACCATCCGCAACGGTTTCTTCACCGACGACCAGCTCATCCGTATCTATTACGGTACACTCCGCTTAGGCATCGACATGAATGATGTACAGGAAAACTGGATTGAGAAGGAGAAAGACTCCATCATGGTAACGCTCCCTCCCATCAAACTCCTTGACGAGAAGTTCATCGATGAAGCCCGCACCCAGTCATTCTACGAGTCGGGCAAATGGACCGATGCCGACCGTGAGGCAATGTATCAACGCGCTTACCATAAGATGAAGGATCGCTGCATGACTAAAGAGAACATCGCCAGTGCCGAAGATAATGCCACCCGCCAATTCTATCAACTCATGCGATCCATGGGACATGAGAATATTAAGGTAATAGTGAAGAGTGAAGAGTGAAGAGTGAAGAGTGAAGAGTGAAGAATGAAGAGTGAAGAGTGAAGAATGTAATTGGACATAGAATCAATAACGACATCATTCGTCTAATTCGACAAACTCGTAGAGAAGAACAAGCAACATGAGCCAGATTAATGAATTATTGACAGACATAAGCGGTCTCCTCTGGGGCTGGCCAATGATCATATTACTGTTGGGAACGCACCTGTTCTTAACGATCCGATTGAAATTCCCGCAGCGTTACTTATGGACTGCCATTCGGCTGAGCATCAAGAAAGACAAGGGATCGAAAGGTGACGTGTCGCAGTTCGGGGCCTTAGCCACCGCACTCGCCGCCACCATCGGTACTGGTAACATCGTGGGCGTAGCTACCGCTGTGGCCCTGGGTGGTCCCGGTGCCGTCCTCTGGTGCTGGCTTACCGGTCTGTTTGGCATCTCCACGAAGTATGCCGAAGGTCTGTTAGCCGTGAAATACCGTGAAAAGACCGCCGACGGAAGGATGTTAGGCGGTCCGATGTACGCCTTGGAGCGCGGTTTGGGATGGAAAGGCATGGCCATCCTCTTCGCCCTGTTCACTGCCATCGCTTCCTTCGGCATCGGTAACACCGTACAGGCCAACGCCATTGCCACTCTTACCAACGAGACCTACCATATCTCTCCCTATATCACTGGCATTGTCATCATGCTCCTCACAGGTGCCGTGGTGTTAGGCGGCATCAAGAGTATTGCCCGGGTTTGCACCATGCTCGTTCCTTTCATGGCTTTTTTCTATGTCATCGGCTGCATCATCATCCTCTTCATGAACGGTGAATATGTATGGCCAGCCTTGAAACTCATCTGCGAATCGGCTTTCTCCCCACAGGCAGCTGGTGGCGGCTTTGCAGGGAGCACGGTGATGATGGCCGCCCGCTTCGGTATTGCCCGCGGTCTGTTCTCCAACGAGTCGGGTATGGGTAGTGCGCCCATCGTAGCGGCAGCAGCACAGACGCGCAACCCCGTACGTCAGGCTTTGGTATCATCCAGCGGTACCTTCTGGGACACCGTGGTGATCTGTGCCCTTACCGGACTGGTCATCGTGAGCAGTGTCATCGCCTATCCCGATATCTCGTACGAGAACGGAGCCACCCTCACCAAGGTGGCATTCAGTAAGATACCCTATATCGGTGCACCCCTGCTCACCTTCGGACTGCTCACCTTCGCCTTCTCTACCATCCTGGGGTGGGAACTCTATGGCGAACGTGCTGTGGAGTATTTAGGAAACCTAGGGAAGCAATCGCCAGAATCAAAGTTCCAGGCTAAGAATATCTACCGTATCCTATATATCCTCGCTATCTTCTTCGGTGCCGTGATGAACCTCGCGGTGGTGTGGAACCTCGCAGACTGCATGAATGCACTCATGGCCATCCCCAACCTCCTCTCCCTACTCTTCCTCAGTGGTGTGCTGGTAAAAGAAACTAAGCACTATCTGTGGGAAGGACAACTGGATAAGGATATGAACGATGAGTGAATACAAGAATTTATTACCATAAGGACGAGACGGAGACCCGTTTCGTCCTTTTTTATCCGTTGGATCCGTGCCATCCATGTTCGTTTTCTTCTCTACGAATTAGACAAATTTGACGAATTCTTTGTCGCCTACCGCAAGAACCAACGGTCGCTGCCTACGGGGAAAAGCAAATCCAACAAAATCTAATTCAGAATCAAACAAATCCTTGGGTGCGCAAACAGATCATCTAACCAATCATTTGGTTACCTTTCGCATCACTTTTCTTCAGATTTCTTTGGCAGTTACAGGATTATTCATTATTTTTGCATCGTATCAGTTGACCTCATAGGCTGACTGGTCGTATTTTCGTTGGAATAGGACGTTTACGAACGTTATCTTCTACATCTGAATCTCGCAAATTCAAGCATCGGAAGAAGCGCAACCGAAACGTCCGCGTTAGGTGTATTATACCCTGTTCATCTAATTTTGGACAATCTGTATAATGTATCATGGCGTGGGCTAACTCGAGTTGCTTATCCTGATGCAAGGCAATGCGAGAGCCCAGATGTGGGATAAGCGAGAAGTAGAGACTCCCACGTCTTTCGCGTTTATATAACCGAGACTTTTTCTGCCGAATCTGGGTGTCTATAGGCGTATCTTAGTCAATCAAAGCTCAAGATTATGAAACAGAGAATCACCTTCACCATGCTGATCCTTTGGATTCTGAGCAGTGTCATTCCACTTGGAACGGCATTTGCTTCTCCCATCACATCCCAGCAGGCTCAGCAGAATGTAATGGATTTCCTGAAGAAGAAAGGGAAAACGGTGGCAAAGTCGGCTTTGCACGACATTTCGTCAAAGGGCACCACCTCAAAGAACTACTTTGTGTTCAACGTTGGGAATAACGAAGGTTTTGTCATTGCATCAGCCGATGATCAGGTTCCTGCCATCTTAGGCTATTCCAGTCGTGGCACGGTTCTGATTGAAGCCATGCCTGCCAATCTGAAAGCCTGGTTGGATAGTTATGACAAGCAGATTAGTTATATCCAGGAACAAGGAATTAAAGGCAGTACTCCAATCACTTCCACCCATGCGGCCATATCACCTTTGATGACGACAACTTGGGACCAAGATGATCCATATAACCAGAGCTGCCCTGATTTCTTTACATACGGAAAGAGCGTGACTGGTTGTGTAGCAACAGCCATGGCACAGATTATGTATTACCATCGAAACCGTTCTGTCAGTCAGATATCCGCTACTATTCCAGCCTATACATGTAGGTCAAAATGGAACTCCGAAGCAGGAGCACAGCAGATTTCTGTAGCTGCAGTTCCTGCAGGTTCTGTCATCGATTGGAATAATATGCTCACAAACTATACTGGCTCTGAAACTGCAACCCAGAAGAAGGCTGTTGCTGACTTGATGTTCTATTGCGGTGCATCGGTATCCATGAACTATGCCAATGGTGAGAATGGTGGGTCGGGTGCTTATTCTGAAGATGTGCCCGAAGCATTGAAAACATATTTTGGTTATAGTGACAACACTCAGTTGGTAAGCCGTGATAACTATACAAATGATAGTTGGGATAACCTGATCTACAATGAACTTTCAAACCATCGTCCTGTTTTCTATAGTGGTGTAACCTCATCAGGTGGTGGTCATGCCTTTGTATGCGATGGCTACGACAGTGATGGTTACTACCACATCAACTGGGGATGGGGCGGCTATTGCGACACCTATTTCCTTCTGTCCGACCTCACTCCACAAGACCAAGGTACTGGTGGGTCATCAGGTGGCTACAATAGTAGTCAACAGGCAATGATTGGGGCAGAACCAGCCATCGATAATACGATCACTTTGACACCTATATTTGAAAATGGATTACAATCTTTTGAAGTTCCAGCTCTATATTATCAGCCGGTAATCTATGCTAAAGATGTTAACTCTAAGAAAGAGGCTTATTACTATATTGATAATAAGGGTAAGAAACTGGAAGGTCTTGGCTGGCGCTTCGATGATGGTGGGAATGCTCCTATAGCAACTTTCCCCGCTTTGCAGTGGGATCCTGCGACCATGAGTGGTTACGAATATCCAGGTGAACCTATTGAAGGAACCATGCTGCCTCTCTATCGTGACTTTATTTCAAAATTTGCAGCCTTAAAGACCGCTAAGATCGTACCAGCTGTTACAGCAACTTACCAAGTGAGCCCTGCCTCTTTCTCGCCGAACGGCTATACTATAGACTTTAGTACATCAACAAAGATTGCTACCGGAAAGATAGAAATGAAGAATACAGGTTATGAGAATAGCATGGCTGATAATTTTGCCAGTCCTATTGACCGCGATGGTAGTAAATACAATGTGGAAGGTGGTGTGCTGATAGTTCCTTTCAAGTTATCTGACTGGGGGAAATACGTAGAAGATCTATGGTACTATTTCGACAGAGTTGATGAAGAGACTTATAAAGATTCTGTTAATTTCATATCTCTTCAGCTAACGAAAGAAGGCGAGCCTACCATTACATCAGAAAAGGCTCCCGTCATTCACGCATTTTTACTCATTAATGGTATTGTGGACAACAAGCCAGAGAGCAAAGTGTTGGATTGTTTGACCACAGATGAGAATTGGCCATCCAAGAGAAATGAGAATGCAGGAACAATGTACAAAAATGCTAATCAGGCTATCGATGCCGACTTTACTCACTCTATTCCTTATAACAAGACTCTTGATATCCTGCCATTTATTGAAACACACGTTACATATATTGGGAAAAAGTCAAAGTGGACTGAATATAGTCAGGTAATGGATGCTGCAACCTTTAAGAGTTTAGGACTGAGGTATGCGTTCTCTGTTGTTGACTATGAGGATGGTAATCACGCTACAGGTGAGTCTCGTCATATATCAATCGAGCCCAAAGTAAATGCAACCGCAGACTTTGGCTATGAGCAAGTGATTCTGACTCCTCAATCTATAAGATACAATGAGAATGGTTCATCCCTTGAACAAGTACCTGCAACTCGTGAGGCAATTGACCATGAACCGCTCATCAAAGTGGAGATTGTTGACTCAAATAACAATGTGTTATATGTAGGCTACATCAAATTGCTAATTACAGACGATGTGCAATCTAGCAATGGCGTTATCCTTAATGCCACCAATTTCCCAGATGACACCTTCCGTGCATATATCTCAAATCTCACAGGTGTGGCAGAAGGAGGAACGATTAGTGATGAGAAGCTGTTGTCAATCAAGTCTATTGATGTAAGTGTCAGCAATAATGATTATTGGACAAATAAAATAGCAAGTCTAAAAGGCATTGAATTCTTCAATTGTTTGACGACCCTAAAGTGCGGGAATAATGAGATAACCAGCCTTGACGTGACTCGAAACACGGCTCTTACTCATTTGGATTGTCATTCTAATAGGTTGACCAGCCTTGACGTAACCCATAACACAGCATTGACATATTTGGACTGTGGATATAATTGGAGCATAAACAGTATTGATGTAACAAAGAATACGGAACTTGAGTATTTTGACTGTCATTATAACGGGTTGTCCAGCCTTGATGTATCCAAGAATACAATGTTGACTCATCTGAATTGCTGCGCAAATCGACTGACTGTTCTTGATGTGACTAATAATACAGCACTTACTTCATTAGGTTGTTCTTCGAATAAATTGACGAGCCTTGACGTGTCTAAAAACATTGCTTTATCAGATTCATTAGGCTGCCAAAACAACAAACTGACAAGCCTTGATTTGTCTAAGAACACTGCAATAAAACAATTGTACTGCAATAGAAACAATCTGACGAGCCTTAACGTGTCGAAGAATACAGAACTGAATAGGTTATGGTGTCACGACAATCAGTTGACGAGCCTTGATGTGTCCATGAACACAGCAATTATCGAATTGTATTGCCACAAAAATCAGCTGACAAACCTTGATGTGTCAAAAAATACTGCAATAACTGAATTGTATTGCTTTAATAATCAGTTGACAGGCCTTGACGTGTCTAAGAACACTGCAATTACACAACTGGGTTGTTCCCACAACCTTCTTACGAGCCTTGATGTGTCAAAGAACATAGCACTTGAAAGTTTATATTGCGACAACAATCAGCTGACGTGCCTAAACTTGTCGGGGTGTACGGCATTGAGAAATTTGCATTGCGGTTATTATGAGCATGCGAGTTTGGACTTGTCAGATAATCCAAATTTGACATCATTGGGATGCTACCACAGCTTATCTGCATTATCAACCGGTTCCAATTTGTACAACATTTCGTTACCAACAAACTTTGACATCTCCAGAGTTTCAGAATTTAAAGTGGATAACGTTAGTGTAGTTCCAACAGTGGTAAACGGAACACTCTTGTTCTCAACCACATCAATCCCCAAAAGAATCACATACAAATATGATGTAGCCAATAGCACTGTTGAAAAGATGGATGTCAATATCACCATTACCTCCACCGAAGTGCCTAACTACGACAACACCATCTACATGAACGACATGGAGGTGCTGAGCGGTACAGAGGCAGTGCTGTCCGTGAAGATGAAGAATGCGGTGGTGGCAGAGGGATTCGAGTTCGATATGTATTTGCCTGAAGGTATTACAGTGGTGGAGGATGAGGATGGATTCCCTGAGGTGACGCTGAGTACGGAGCGAACGACAGCTCGTAAGACCAACAGCTTCGATGCGGTATTCAATGCTGACGGTTCACTACGTGTACTTGCTGCATCCACCAACGGCTCTGCCATCAGCGGTAATGATGGTGAGGTTGTTCAGGTGAAAGTGGCCTTAGCCGATGATATGATTGAAGGTGATTATACAGTATGCTTTAAGAACATCGCCATCTCTGACGAGAACGCAACGAGCCATTCCTCACCGATAACGACAAGTACCATCAAGGTAAATACCTATACTATTGGTGATGCAAACATTGACAAGAAGGTAGATGTGGCTGACTTCACCGCAACAGCACACCACCTGTTGAACCGCACGCCAGAAAAGTTCCACCAGAAGGCTGCTGATGCCAATACGGACAACAAGATTGATGTGGGCGACCTCACCGCTATCGCACACCTTATCTTATATGGCTCTGTGACGAAGCCAACAAATACCGCAGGGGCAAGACCGTATATGATGCTGAGTGGAACTCCTGCCAATGAGAACTATCTCTATATAGAACCTGTTAGCGTTCAGGGACAGTCGGAAGTCACCTTGTCGGTGAAGATGAAGAATGCTGTTGAGGCTGAAGGCTTTGAATTCGATCTCTATCTGCCAGATGGTATGACATTTGTAACCGATGCGGATGGATTTGCCGAGGTTAGTCTGAGTACAGAACGTACCAACTCACGGAAGACCAACAGCTTCGATGCTGTGATTCAGCAGGATGGCTCTCTGCGCGTACTGGCAGCTTCCACCAATGGTTCTTCTATCAGCGGCAATGATGGCGAGGTGGCATTGGTAACCATCCATGTTAATCCAGAACTCAATGCTGGCGAATACCCATTGCTGCTGAAGAACATCGCTATCTCTGATGTGAATGCAGTTAGTCATAGCACTGACTTACAGGAGTCAACCATCACCATCCTTGGAAACGGCATTGTTACCGGTCTGGATGGAGTAGGAGTCCAAAGCGGTACAAAACAGTGGTATTCGTTGGATGGTAAGAAGCTCAACAGCAAACCGAAGGCAAAGGGTGTGTATATCATGAACAGACAGAAGGTCGTGATTAAGTGAGAGAAGTGCAAGTTTGTTTACACTCCCGAGCGTGAACGAGTTCGAACGAAGTTCAAGGTCGTGATTAAGTAATTGACTATGTAAACTTCTCTTCACAAGAGCCCGTCTATACCATCAGCAGCTATATGCTCCCATCAAGAGGCATATAGCTGCTGGTGTTTTTGTACTGTAAGTTTGTGCACAATACGAACAACAAATCTGCACAAGTTGTGCAAAATATGAGTAACAAATCTGCACAAGTTGTGCATAATATGAGCAACGGTTCTGCACAGATTGTGCAGAGCCTTTGCACAACTTGTGCAAAGGGTCTGCATACTTAGTGCAAAAGCCTTGCACACTTCGTGCAACAGTCTTGCACTTTTCCTGCTCTTTTGGAGGGGAAATCACCTCACGATCACCTTGCGTCCATTACTGATATAGATACCCTTTTGTTCAGGTGTCATCACGCGCCGACCTTGTAAGTCGTAGTACACCCCATCCTTGCCATTCACCGTGATCTCTTGATGTGGTGCCTCCCCGATAGCAGTTACCACCGCGTTGGGATCCTCCCCTCTTACCACTTGCAGCTGACTGGCAGGCACTCTGTGCTGCTGACTGTTGAATTGAACATGATTCAGGAAATAGCAGCCGTTGCAGATAAGGTTGTTGACATCGATGATGCACGAAGCACCTTGTGGGGAGTACATCGTGCCGCTCACATCATCCATCACCACCGTAGAAAGATACTCCGTATCGTCATCCGCAGTGGTACCAATGCTCCCATAGATGGAGAACAGAGCCGTCATGTCGAAATCGATGTCTTTCAGTGTGAGTGTGGAGGGACCGTTCATCCAGATAGCCGTACCACTCTGGTTCTTCAACGTCAGCTTCCCTTCGCCGCAGATCGTCGTGTTACCATTGAGCTTCATCGTGACATTCTCTTGAGTGGTATTCAGCTCACTGTCGCCCGTCAGCTCGATGATCAGATTATCAGCCTCCGAGCGGAAGAGCGTTTTTGTGCTGGTAGCGTTCAGCGTGCCGCGAAGCCGCAGTCCGGGAACCTCCTCGTCATATTCTTCAATGACATCGTATTCATCAGTTAACAGACTGCTCACCGAACTCAGCTGATAGCCGTTGTAGTAGAGCGGATAGTACACTCCGATGCCGAGACTCTTCTCGCCCGTCATGTACTGTCCGTTATCCTTGAAATAGCCTGTTGTGGCATCATAGGTGATGGTGTGCCCATCTTGCAAGGCAATCAATTCATTGCCGGAACCGATACTTAGTCCCTTCACCGTTCCCATCTGCGACATAGAAGTCGCTATCAGGGTGCTAAGACCACTGACGGTGAGGTTGGTACTGATGTCGAACACCTTTGAACCCACTAACTGCGTGGCCTTATTGAACAAATACACCGAACTGCCTTTCAGACTGGTCATGCCCATCGCGAACAGTAAATCTCCAGAGAGGGTGGTAGGTTTTTCGAAGATGAGGGCATCGTTGTTAAGACTTATGATCTTATTGGTTCCAGTGAGCTGGATGATGAGATCATCGAC
Organism: Prevotella sp. UBA3294; assembly: GCA_002361535.1. Lineage (GTDB taxonomy): Bacteria > Bacteroidota > Bacteroidia > Bacteroidales > Bacteroidaceae > Prevotella. Next base: position 7,129 of record DETG01000004.1, on the reverse strand, counting down.
GCCGCTGTTCACGATACCGTCCTTTCCGGCGGGAACGTAGATTGTCGCATTGTTCATCGTCAGGATGTTAGGGAGTCTGAATTTCACCGTACCGTCGCCCAGTACGTCATTGTAGTTGACTTCGTTCACGTCGATCCCAGCCACGCTGACGCCATACTTGTCGTACACGTCGTTGGTCTCGGTGATAGTCATGCGGCTCCACGGTTCCCACTGCGCATAGTCAGAGCCCACGGGCACATACAGGTGGATCTGCGATTCAATGCCATCGAAGGCATCACCATCGCAAATCGGAACGGTCGGATTCTTCACCACCACGTCGGTCAACGCTGTTCCCGAGAAAGCATCACTTCTGATCTCCTCTAATTGATAGGGCAGCTTGATACTTGTCAGACTGGAACACTGGTTGAATGCACTCTGGTCGATTTTCTTCAAGCTCCTGGGAAGCGTAACGTTTTCAAGATTCGTACACCCTCTAAAAGCACTTGACGGAATCTCCGTGAAGCCCTCTGGCACCACCACTGTCTTCAGGTTCCCGTTCCAGGACATTGATTCGTACCTCATAGACGTCACGTTGGAGGGAATGGTGTAGGATGTTTGGGTCTTGGTTTCAGGATACATATAGAGCATTCTCTGACCGTCTGCGCTGTATAAGAACAGGACGTCATTGGAAGAGTAATAGGCACCTTTCAGACTTGGATTGCTGTTAGTGACGGTAAACGACTTGATTTTGCCACTAACGAAAGCATCTTGATGAATGAAATATGGAGTGTTTTCATTGTTGTGCTGTCTGGGCAGTGTCACCGTCATAAGATTGTTACAGGCGAAGAAGGCATTCCTATTAATACCACCCTCCGGATAATAGCCTGAATTCATTTTGTAGATAGACTCGATCGTCACGGATTGTAACTTATCCAAATGATCGAACGCCGATTCGTTGATTCTGTGTACCGACTTGATAACTACACTGGAGAATTTGCCATTGTAGTAGAAAGCGTATCCGCTGATGTCAAAAATGGTGTACCTCTTTCCCTCATGGGTGATCGTAGCAGGAATAACGAGTTCGCCTTCGAAATTCTTTCCTGCAGCATCGGCGAATCCCATGACGTTGACATATCCTTCAAAATCGCTGTGAACCTGATACCTCAGTTTGATACCGTTATATACTTCATCGAAATACTCCGGATCACTATTGCTACCAGGGGTAACGTCGGCCCAAAGGGTTGCACATATCATCAACACGGCAACAGCCGTGAACATTCGCATGGAATGGGTTAGTCGGTTCGTTTTCATGTCATTTACATTTTAATGATTACTCTATGCAAATGTACAAAATATATAGTTATGATTGATTACCAACCACTTAAAGATTGTTAACACACTGAATTTTTTGCTTATCTCCCAGATTTTTCGTACCTTCGCGCCATCCAATTGATTGAAAACATCATGATGAATGATATAGAACTATGGGTGCTGGCTGTAGCCTTAGCCATGGACTGCTTCACGGTATCTATCGTGAGCGGGGTGATCCTGCAACGCAGGATATGGGGCGTGATCCTGAGGATCAGTTTCCTCTTCGGACTCTTCCAGGCAATGATGCCCTTGATCGGATGGTTCGGTATCTCCCACTTCACCGAACAGATAGAGGCTTACGACCATTGGATCGCCTTTGCCCTACTCGTCTTCTTAGGTATCAACATGATTCGCGAGGCTTTCTCTAAAGAGGAAGAACATCACTTCAACCCCACCCTACTGCTTACGCAGCTTACCCTTGCTGTGGCAACGAGCATCGACGCCCTTGCCGTGGGTGTCTCCCTGTCGTGCATGGGATATAAGCGCATCAGCGATCTCACCGCTCCCCTCGTCATCATCGGTATGGTCTCGTTTTTCTTCGGACTTCTCGGTCATGAATTAGGCATCCGCTTAGGTCATGCCATCCGTAGCCGACTGAAACCCGAGTTGTTGGGTGGACTGATCTTAATCGCTATAGGCATCAAGATTTTATCCGAGCATCTTCTTGAATAACATCCTTTTCTTTGGGTAAAGAAACTTTCATTTCTTTGTGTAAAGAAACAAACTTCAATCATTCTTTTCTTTGGCGCAAAGAAAAGAAGCAAAAGAAACATCCACCCCAACCCGTCCTTCCCCTATATGGGAAGGCTCAACCGCTCCTCCCGTCGCTCTTTCATTAAGGTAAGCTCGCCCCATCAAAGGGGCGGCTTGATTTTTTTGTCGGCTTACGCAATGTACGTTGATCATTGAATTATGAACTATGAATTATGAACTATGAACTATAAACAAAGGTAAGCTCGCCCCATCAAAGGGGCAACTTGTTTTTTGTCGGCTTACGCATGGCGATAGATAAGGTTATATTAGAAAAGATAATCATTGAAAAGAGATCATTGAAAGGAGGAAATGGGATAGTGTAAAGTAGTGAGGGGTTGAGTCCGCATGAAAAAGTAACTCTTGTTATTGAGAGCTATCGCGCAGCCCCTCCCCTCCCATCAAGGGGAGGGGTGCTCGAAGAGTGGGGTGAGGTCTGTATATATTCATTTGTGTCAAGTTACTGACCCCACCCCTGCCCCTCCCCTACAAGGGAGGGGAGTGCCATGCGGAAAACTTCTCGTCCCAATGTACAGGTGTAAGCCGACTAAAGCCAAGTCGCTCCTTTTGATTGATATTTGATAATTGAAATTTGACACTAGACAAGTGTCACAATTAAGGAGCTATGCGCCAGCCGACAAAAAAGCACCTCAGGGCTTTGATGCCCTGAGGTACCTTAGTGAAAGAGCGACAGGAGGGAGCGGTTAAGCCTCCCCATATAGGGGGAGGTTTGGTAGGGGTGGATGTTTCTTTTGTCTCTTTTCTTTGCGCCAAAGAAAAGAGTGACAGAGAAATTTTCTTTGCATCAAAGAAAGAATGAAGAATGAAGTTTTCTTTGCACCAAAGAAAAGAGGAATGAGGTTTGTTTCTTTGACAAAGAAATGTTTGTTTCTTTACACAAAGAAAACACAACAACACTACTGCACTTTTTCCTGCAACCTCTCATCCCCCGGCTTATACAGAAGGCCACGGCATTCCTTGGCATCTGCCTGATAAGCTTTCCACTCAATCTTGTCCCAATCGATCTGATCGGTACGCTGGGCAACGGGCACATGAGGAATCAGTGAACCGTCGCGCACTAAGATGATGCAGGGTATCTCACCAGCCTCTATCTCCTGATAGCCACCCTCATAGATCTTCCCCGTCTGGTAGTCGATCCACTTACCTTTTGGCAGATAGACCGTACGACTGTTGCCACTCTCCAATAGCGGAGCCACCAGGATCTGACTGCCAAACATATACTCATCTTCTACGAGCCATGCACCGGGATCGTGGGGGTATTCCACCAACAGCGCACGCACCATGGGCAGTCCTTTCTCGGAGCAATCCTTGGCTTGTGCATAGACGTATGGCATCAGCTGATACTTCATTTCGGCACAACGGCGGAAGGCTTCGGTGAAACTTTCACTGATGAGCCACGGCTCCGTGGGAGGAGCACCATGGGCACGGGTATGACTGCTCAGGAAGCCGAAGGGTAGCCAACGACGATAGATATCTTCGGGAGAGGCCGTCACGAAACCACCCATATCATGACTCCAGAAAGAGAAACCGCTCAAGCCGAACGACAAACCACCACGCAAATCACCCAACATGCCCGTATTGGTGGTGGCGGCATCACCACCCCAGTGCAAGGCATAGCGCTGTGAACCAGCCCAGGCAGAGCGTGCCCAGATAATGCCGTTACCAGGATACTGCTGTTCCACAGCCTCCCAAAGGGCTTTGTTGTACCGCAGCGGATAGAGGTTATGCTCATAGAGACCACCCTTGCCACTGTGATAGAAACCATTGTAAGGAGCCGCCTCACCGAAGTCGCATTTGATGGTAGAGACACCTTGTTTCAGTAAACCGAGGATCTTCGACTGATACCAGCTGACGGTCTGGGGATTGGAGAAGTCGAGAATCGCATCTTCCACAGGCATACCGCCATCAGCGTTCTTCACATGCAGTCCGTTCTGGATAATCTCGGGGAAGAAACGGTTCTTCGGTGTGAAATAGGGCAACTGCCACAAACAGGTATGGAAGCCATCTTTTGCCAGTTGACGTAGCATTTTCTCAGGATTTTCGAAACGATCCTTCGCAAACTGGTAGTCGCACTGCCAATCCACGCCGAACCATCCCGTATCGAAGTGGATCACGTCACAAGGTATGCGGTGACTACGCAACTGATGTGCAATCTCCAGTCCTTCCTTCTGTGAGAAATAGGTAATACGACTCATCCAGGTACCGAAGCTCCAGAGGGGGAGCATCGGACTCTTTCCCGTGATGTCGGTATATTCATCAAGGATATCCTTCGGCTCCCCGAAGAAGATGAAGAAGTCCATCTTTTCATCGGCCATGAACAAACGGTCGGCACCGATATAGCTCTGTCCGAAATCACAAGTGACAGGTGCCGAGGTGTGCATGAAGATGCCATAGCCGCGGTTGGAGAAAAAGAACGGCACGGGCTTGTACTGGCCGTCGCTCTCTGGTCCTTGGGGATCGGTCACGGAGAGGTGAACCTTCTGTCCTACCTTATTCAAGGAAGTGAACGATTCGCCGCAGCCATAGATACGCTCCCCGGGTGCCAGCGTGAACACCGGGTTGAAGCTCCGTGAGTTATCCGAGCCGCGCTTGATGAACGAGAACGGCAGCAGTTTGATCTGCGAGGAGTCGTTGTCGATGATATGGCGTGTCTGCGTAAGCACCTTTCCTTTCGCATCCTTGATCACGATACGCCAAGGATACGACTGTAACTCGATGCTGCCATAGGTGGAGGTGTAGGTAACAGTATTACCATTGCGTACTGGATGCCAAGAGGAGTCTTTTCCTTTTGCCTTGAAGGCATCACAGAACATCACGTCATCCCGATCGCTATCCTTGGGATCCACAGGGGTGGAGAGCATACGGACACGAACAGTGCGGGGAGAGACGAAATCGATCTTGATCTTCAGATCCGGGTCATTCTCATACGCCGCATCAGGGAAATCGAGCATCTGCATACGCACCGGCCAGTAACCGTTCAGGTTGAACGCCTGTCGCGGTGACATCCGGTAGCGTTTCCAATTCACCAGTCCTTCGCCCTTTGTCGTGTCAAAACGAACTAACGAGTCGGCTAAGAAATAGGTGTTCGACAGATCACTGAAATCCGTTGACATATCCTTTGGCATGCACTGCAGGTACTGGATACCCGCATTGGTTTGGATCTGGGCACTGGCGGTGAGCACACCGCACAGCAACATCATGGCACAGAGTATTTTCTTCATAAACTTGGCAATCGTTATTTTGTTTGTTATTGTACTGTAAACTGTATCACATCCGGTTTCAGGGTGGCCGACTTCGCCGTGATAGAGCCGTTACCTTTGGCCACCACAAGACATTTCCCGAAGAAAGCCTTACGCTCTGACGAAGTGAATCGCTCCATGGAGGTCTGACAGCCATTGTCAGTACCCAATATCTTACCATCTCCCTCATAGATGAAATAGATCAGGTCGTCTGCCCACGGACAGAGGTTCCCGTCTTTATCCACCACCTCGGCGGTGATGAAAGTCGTTTCCTTACCTTGATAATCGATCGACAGGCGCACATGATCGGGGGCACCCGCCGTCTTGATGGTCTGCTCACATACTACCTTCCCGCCTTTCCTCGACACAGCCTTTACCTCGCCGGGATCAAAGGTCACGCGCCAACCCACATGATATGGTGTGGTGAGTGGAGAATGGTCACCTTTCCTCCGGACGCCCTGACTTTTGCCATTGATGAACAACTCTACCTCATCGGCATGGTTATAATAGCACCACAGGTCGATATCGTCACCAGGAACCCAGTTCCAGTGAGGGAAGAGATGGAGCACGGACTTGTCGGTCCACTCGCTCTGATACATATAATAGACATCCTTGGGGAAGCCTGCCAGGTCGATGATACCGAAATAGCTGCTGCGAGCCGGGAAGCCATAAGGTGTAGGTTCCCCGATATAGTCGAAGCCTGTCCAGATATACTGACCGCACACAAACGGGTTGTTCTTCACCACATCCCATGTCTCCTCATGTGTACTGCTCCACGAGGCATGCATATTGTCATAGGAAGAGCACATGTAGGTAGGATCGGTATAGGGAAGCCACCACTCCTTCGGTGCCACATAGACACTGTCTGACGGCATCATATAGAAGCCACGTGTCTGCAGGGCCGATACACTCTCACTCATGATGAACGGTTTACCGGGGAAGTTCTTCGGCACATCCTTCACCCACTGATGATGGTAGTTGAAGCCGATGATGTCGATGGCGCCGCTTTTGAAGAGATGGTTGTTGGGATCCGGCTCATTACAGCCAGCCGTGATCGGACGTGTCTTGTCATACCGTTTCACGATCTCCGCCAGATGACGGGTCAGCAGGGAGTTCACACTGATCTCGCCCTCCTTAGCTAACGTAGAGGCATCGTGACCTGCATTGAGAATGAGGTTCGCCTGCTCCAAGGACAGCGTGTCGGCCTCTGCCGATGACCACTGCTCCAACACCTCGTTACCGATCGACCACATCAAGATCGAGGGATGGTTGCGGTCACGTCTGATCAGGTCGCTCAGGTCACGCTCATGCCACTCATCAAAGAACCGGGCATAATCGTTCTGTGTCTTCTTCCTGCGCCACATATCGAAACTCTCATCCATGACGATGAGTCCCATGGTGTCGCACATATTCAACAGCTCGGGAGCCGGTGGATTGTGAGAGCAGCGGATGGAGTTCACACCCATTGCCTTCAGTTTGGATAGTTTCCGGTGCAGGGCATCCTCATTGAGGGCAGCCCCTAAGCAACCCAAGTCATGGTGTTCGCACACCCCGTTGATCTTCATGTTTTTCGAATTGAGTGAGAAGCCCGCCTTGGGATCAAAGCGGAAGCTCCTCACTCCCGTGTTGGTATTATACACATCAACAATTTTATTACCAACACGTATTTCTGTCCTTACCTTATATATATAGGGGGTCTCAAGGGTCCACAGACGGGGATGTCGGAGTTTGATATCAGCGGTGTACGACGAGGGTTGCGAGGAGATCCG
>DETG01000121.1:93116-94289 GCA_002361535.1 Prevotella sp. UBA3294 | reverse complement strand
TATGCATTATGAACTATGAACTATGAACTATGAACTTTGAACTATGAACTATGAACTATGAACGATCTTCCAGTCATCTATCCGCTTCGTCTCCGTCGAGAAATTCATACCGATTTTGAACAGTTTACGTGGGTCACCTGCAAAAGGTGCAGCATACTGCTTATCCTCTATCTGCTGCAAAGCGGCATCCGCGCTCTGGTCGATCTTCAGTTCGAAGATATAGACATAATCCTTTGTCTGCAACAGGATATCCATCCGACCATCCGTGGTATGACGCTCCACATCCACATACAAGCCTAACAGCATGAAGATCACATACATCGCATTCTGGAAATAAAGTTCCCGGTCACCCATGATCTGATAATCACCCTTCGAGAACAACGTTTCCAACTGCCGCATGAAACCATCGGCGTTACCACTTCTCACATCTTTTACAATCCGGGAAATGAGTAGTGGTGACTGGGCAATCCTCGGCGTATAGAATGGTACAAGATATTTGATGAAACCTTCCCGTACTTCACGGTTCGGAAAACCGAGCCGATAAGTCTTGAACTCGCGGTCATAATCCTTGATGGTCAGATACCCGCTCTGATACAGCAGCGGCAGCGGGTTCTCGTCCATAACATCGATCGAGTTCAGCGTGTCGGCATACAGTTCATCCTCGGTAATCCTATCCAACGGATAGTCTGTCTTCTGTAACTGACGGACAAGGAACGAAGGCGTGCCCGTCTCGAACCAGTAATCGCGGAACTGACAACTATCCAACGTATTCAGCACACTGAAAGGGTTGTACATTCCCACCGTCCCCCACTCGAAATGGTAGCCGTCATAGTCATCTTTCAGCCGATCAAAGCATTCCTCCAGTGTGAGACCGTTGGCATCAGCCAATTCCTGTACACTCTCGTCGAAGTTCTCGTGAAGTTCCTTTTCTGTAATGCCACATACCTCTATATAACGACGATCAAAAGAAATATCCTTCAGGTTGTTCAGGTCGCTGAACACGCTCACCCTGCCGAACTTCGTCACACCCGTCAGAAAGGCGAACTTGATATAGCGGTCGCACGACTTCAAGGCACCGTAGAACGCCTTTAGCGTGGAACGGTACTCTGATTGTAAATCCTCGTTGCCGATAGCCTGAAGCAGCGGTTTGTCATATTCATCGACAAGGATCAC
>DETG01000121.1:0-93032 GCA_002361535.1 Prevotella sp. UBA3294 | reverse complement strand
TGTCATATTCATCGACAAGGATCACCACCTGCCGACCTGTTTTCCCGTAGGCACGGCGGATCACGCCCTGGAAACGGGCAGAAAGAGATTCCTCATACGATTCACTGCCGAAAAGTTCCTCCCAAATTTTCAAATGGGTGTTCAGCTGACGGTCAAGGGCCTCAGGTGAATCATATTTCTCCGTATTCAGGTCAAGATGCAGAATGGGATACTCCTTCCATTCCGTCTCCTTCTCGGCAATCGCCAGTCCTTCAAACAGTTCCTTCTTCCCTTGGAAGTAAGCCTCGAACGTTGACAGCAGCAATGACTTACCGAAACGACGGGGACGGGAAAGGAAGTAATACTTTCCCTCTGACACCAACTTATACACTAATGATGTCTTATCCACATAGACATAACGGCTTTGCCGGATTTCCTCAAAATTCTGTATTCCTATCGGGTATTTCATTATCATTCCTCCTTAGGTTGTCAACTTTCCAATTCTAAATAGCCCAACTCCGATGCAAAGATACGAATAAAAGGGAATAAAAGCAAATAAAACTATCTTTTTATCCCACAGCCAAAGGAAGGAGACCTGTGTCATCTGTGATATCTCTGAGAGTCCACACCCATCTCGAAAGGTAATCATACCTCTCAGTTCTCACCTCTCAGTTCTCACCTCTCAGTTCTCACCTCTCAGCTCTCACCTCGAATAATGGTCTTACGTTTTCTCCAGTACCCGCTTTCGCATCCCACTTCCGTAGATCTTCTTCACTAAGAACGGAGGGAGGTTTCGGAAGATATAGCGGGCGATGGGATAGCGGTATGCCGTGGTAAAAAGGCCGTGCATCCGATAGATGCCGTTCATGTAGATTTTAAACTCGTTCCACGCCTTCACCCGACTCCGCCGTTTGAACACATCCCCTTGCTGACGGAAATACAGACACACCTCTGGGAGGTTCGCAATCTTATATCCTGCCAACACCGCATCATACCACAGCTTAATGTCCTGACTCATCCGAAACCGCTCATCATACTGCAGGCCGTCGTCAAACATCCGTTTCCGCATCATCACCGATGGGTGAGCCAAAGGACACGCCTTGACGATATACCGACATACTTCTTCGTGCGTCTGAGGATAATGCCGAATGTTCAGACACTCGTGTTGATCGTCAAACTCCTGCATCGAACCACCCACGATATCAATTTCAGGATGCTCCTCCAGAAATCTTTCTTGCAGTTCAAACCGATTAGGAGCCGCTATGTCATCACTGTCCATACGTGCCACTAAATCGCCGGTCACATGCTTCAGTCCTACATTCAATGCCTTCGTCAGTCCCCCATTCACCGGCAGCTTCACCACCGTCAATAACTTTGCGCTCGGCTCTTCCGATTTGCTCTGCAAAGAACTTTGCACGCAGCTCTGCTGCTCTCGAACCTTGAACGCTGCTTGCAGCCTTTGAACGACCTCTTCCAGCTCCGCTGGAACTGGTCCGTCCTCAACCAGCACTATCTGATCCGGCTTCCGCGTTTGGTCACCCCACACGCTTTGCAAAGCACGCTGCAAACACGCAGCTTGCTCTGAGCGATAGACAGACATTAGAACTGATATTGTCATTATCTACAAACTTTATCTCTACCTCTACTACTTACTATTTTTCCATTCTACGGACTAAGGGACTTATAGGACTTTAGGGACTATATATTTACCTAGTTAGTCCTTGGAGTCCATAAAGTCCGTAGACAATTCTATCTTCTATCTCTACGGACTAAAGGACTTATAGGACTTGAGGGATAAATTATTACTCCTAATAGTCCTTAGAGTCCATAAAGTCCGTAGACTAAAGAGAATAATTGCGGTTCACCACAGGATGGATACCATCACGGAGATCCTCTTCGTTGAAATTGATTACATACCCTAGTTCGCAGTTCATCAACCGCAAATAGGTATATAGTTGCTTCTCGAATAATTTTCTATACTCTACAACACTCTTTAGTTCCAAGATGACCTTACCATCAACAATAAGATCCAACCTCAGATCATTACATAGTTGCTCTCCTTTATAAAACACAGGAACGCTTTTCTGGCGTTCGACAATGAACCCATTATCTGATAGTTCACGGGCTAAAGCTTCTTCATAGATACTCTCCAAAAGGCCTGGGCCTAACTCATCATAGACATTGTAGGCACAGCGAAGAATTCTATATGTGTATTCTCTATTCATTATTTTAAAAGTTAACTTCTATATCTACGGATAATATTATTTTCTATTTCTACGGATAGTTTTTTTCTAATTCTACGGACTATAGGACTTATTGGACTTGGGGGACTATATATTTACCTAGTTTGTCCTTAGAGTCCGAAAAGTCCGTAGACTATTTTATCTTCTATTTCTACGGACTAAGGGACTTATAGGACTTGAGGGACTATATATTTATCTACTTAGTCCTTGGAGTCCATAAAGTCCGTAGACGGAAAACTAAGAATTGTTTTAAAACTTACAGATCAATGTTTCCCACTGATTCAGCACCTCTGACTCCTTGAACCTCTTAGCATTCTCCTTATTATTCTTACCCATTGATTGTTGAAGAGCTTCATCCTTGGCTAACCGCAGCAGTGCATCAGCCAGTTGCTGCTCATCGCCCACGTCTGTCAGCAGACCATTCCTCCCCTCCTCTATCAGTTCCTCCGTGCCCGACACCTTGGTTGACACGATCGGCAGACCGATACAAATGGCCTCTATCATCGCATTGCTCAATCCTTCGTGATTGGATGACATCACAAAGATCCTTGAAGCGTTCATCTCGTCCAACACCTTCTCCGAGCGTCCGCACAGTTCCACCCTCTCTGTCAATTGCAAATAATCAATGAGTTGTTGGAGATCCAACCTCAGCGGTCCTTCACCATAGATCTTTAACTTATAGGTGGGTATCTGATCCTTAATCGAATGGAATGCCCGTATCAGCATCTTCTGGTTCTTCTGGGGGAACAGGCGTGCCACATTAATCATCACATCCTTCTTCTCCACAGGCAGAACATCAAACACCTTGTTCGTAACAGGGTTCCCAATGATTACAGTCTTTCTTTTGATATCCTCCGTATAGTAATCCTTTATCTTTTGTGTCTGAACCACGTGACAGGTAGTCCGTGGCAACAGCACCCTTCGTAGAGCCCTCTTCCACCAACTAAATGATGCTGGATCATTCCGCTCGGAAGTGATAATGGGCACTTTCACCCCCATCAAGGCAAACAATGTCGTGATATATACCAAGATCATAAACGACACCACCACATTTGGTTTTTTCTCCTTGACATATTTCCGGAGCCACAAGACCTTTTTCATCAAAGACTTCCCCACCTTTTTCTCAGCGAACGTCACTCGAACTTTTTCATCTATCGGATAAAAGACAACAGGATCCTTCAGGCATATAATCTCCACCTCATGCCCTTTTTCAGCCATGTGGTTTGCAATCAGAGAGATCACACGCTCGCTGCCGCCAGAGGTCAAAGTAGATGATACAAATATTACTTTCATCGATTAAGCACGCTTACTCAAATTTAGATAGAACCATAACACGGACAACGCGCCTACTAACAAATAGGCTAAAACCCTGTTATTCTTGTGGAAGATTCTCACAAACGAAGGAACAATCAGAATCTCGTATGTTGCCAAGATGGTTGAACCACGAGCCGATAACACTGAATAGGAACATAGGGTGATGAGCCAAATAGTGGAATAGAAATAGCCATTCCTCAATGTTATATAATAGGGTGTTACCTTTGACAGTTTCTTTTCCCAAAGAGTAAACAAGACGAGAATCAGCGTTTGGTAATACACCATCGGGTTAGCCAATCCCTTACCAGTACTCTTATACCCATATTCTTCGGTAGTATAGCTCTGAGCCACATGGATATCAGCAGCAGAATCAGAAATAAAACTTCTGATGACAGGAGTGAAGAATGCAGCCAACACAAAAGCAACACCAATACTCCAGTAAATATGTTTGGGCTTCAGTTTGACCATGTGCAAGAAATAGGCAGGTAGCGCAATCCATGCACTCATGTGTAGCAGAGAAGCAATGAATATCACGATGAGATATCGCTTCAAATCTCGTTTGGCCACATACTGCATTCCCCAGAACACGATGGCAATGGAAACACCTGCACGGATCTGGATGAACTGACGACCGAACATAAACCTACTCATATACAATGCCAAGGCAAAGAGTGGGAACATACTGTATTTATTGATTCCCTTGATAAGAATCCACAAACCAATAAATGCAATGATTGTGGCATACGTCACCCAATCAGATGTTAGCGTTTTGATCAAGACGCTCAAGAAAAAGAATCCTTTGTCTTGGTAATCAGGAGGATTACTTCCCCAAACATAGTTACCTAACGAAGGGGTGTTCCTCAAGAATGCAATCCGATATCCACCTGTATCCGGCCAAAAGTCAACATCACGAAATCCTGCAATCAAAGAGACTGCCACTAATGTGATGGCCAGAAAGACATTCTTCTGAGTCTTTGACGAATTCTCTGCGACTATACAGAAAATGAAAAATACAATATATAAAACAATAACCATAGTTGACCTATTATACTTTATTATACTGTACGGTAAACATAGCTAAAGGCATGTCGCAGCCCATTTACCCATGTAACAGGGAAATGATGCCGCAGCATCCAAATAGATAAGTTACGTAAACGATGTGGTTTCACATTCTCGGCCATCTGCCCCTCTCCCACTATCTCCTTGGGCTCTTTCTTAAACTCAATATTATCTAATGACTCAAACAAACGATTGGCCTTCTCGGAGAACAGCATCACACCGCTCACCCCCTCCTTGTTATCTTTGTAGGTGCCGCCCCATAGATCACAAAGGCGGATATCAGCAGCACTGCTGAACATACGGAACCTGCAATTCTGATGACAGTGCCGCCCATTGCAATATTCCTGAAAGAATAGACAGAAGAATATATCACCCTTCACGGTCCTCGACTGCCAAAGCCCACGCTCTCCACGGATATTCACATTGGTACTCTCCTGCCAGCAGGGGGAACCATCAGGCATGATGGTATTCCGCCATGTTACAGACGAAGCCTTACCCACCTTCTTCTCTACATACTTCAGATACTGATCGAACATCCATTTGGAAGGAATTCCATGACAGAAGAAGTCCAACAGGATAAAGTCATCTTCCATCTTGAACTTCCGCAAATAGCGACGTAAAGAATCTATCTGACAAGGTACACCTGTCACCAAATACTTCTGCCCCCGCTTAAACTGACGGAACGCATCTACCGTCCAGCTCTGAATATATTTACTCTGCTTACTGGCTTCCAGTTCTTCCACAGTAGTAGCCAAGTAGTGCTCAGAACGCTTCTTCTCAACATTGTACCGCACCCCACAGAACTGATAACCATCGCCAATGCACTTTTTACCGAATTCGTAGCTCAGTCCGCCTGATGTACAATAGATCCGGGTATCACGATCCTTGCTCCAGGCTGCATACGACCCAAGCTCCTGCTCCTTCGGCTTCATCACATCATCGTGATTAAAGGAGCACACATCCAGGCAGATGCCGCAATCCACGCAAGCGGACTGATCGACTGCCGGATGATAGAAACCCTCCTTGTCATACTGCATGGTAATGGCTTTGTGCTTACATGCAACAGCACATACGCCACAACCGAAACAATAGTCAAATTTGGAAACGTTAGCCTTCATTTCACTTCTAATTGCATACTAATAAAGGGACGGGTATTTCTTACGATGGTAAGCCCTACCCCATTTTGTAGCGTAAAAAAGACATTTCACCATGACCCCTACAGAGTTCACTCCATGTTCCTTGGCAAACTGATAAATATATGACGAAATACTTTTGTCCTTATGAACGGACAACCTGAAGAGATTGTTCACTTCGTTTCTTGCTATAATAGGTAACGCGTCTTCACGATCATATTTTTTGGCAAAGAAACAGCGACACTCGAAAGTGCTCTTCGAAAATGCAACCTGTTTATTAATATCTTTATCATGACTCCATGAAACAGGAAGAATCCTATATACACCCATCACCTCATCCATAAAATGGATTCTTGAGAGATGAGATATGTAAAACCACACAGGAAGATCTTCCGTTTCCCAGTGATTACGTCTTCCCATTTCATTGAAATAGGATTCAAAATAATCAGTCCGCATGCAGGCTGTAAAGTTCAATATTGGATTAGCACCTGTCAATAGCTTTTCAAAATCAGTCTGACCTGACCATCCTTCGTAAAACTGCTGCGTTTCTTGGTTCAATATCCGAACCTGCGTATAAACCATTCCACAATCAGGATGACTCTCTAAATAATCCACCTGTTTCTGTAGTTTATAGGAATCAGTCCAATAATCATCATCATCGCAGAAACACAAATACTTGCCTGGTATGTCTGCGTTATTCGCCCTTTCCCAAGAACCGTCTTTTTTCTTAAACAGATTCTCTTTTCTCAACACAGGTTTAAAGATATCAGGATACCTGTCAGCAAACTCTTTCACGACCTCAGCCGTTCCATCTGTTGAAGCGTCATCATATACAAGCGCTTGAAAACGGAAATCTGTCTTTTGCATGGCAACTCCTTCCATACTCTGTCTAACGAACTCAATCTTGTTGTATGTACGACACAGAACGGTCACCATGATTGGTTCTCTATCATCCTTTTGATTATTCATCTTTTTGTTGACTTAACAATTCTTGATAGATACGATTGATCTGAATACCATACACTTCCTCTGCAAAATGATGTTTAAAGAAATCATTAGCTGCATAAATGGTGGTTGGTGTTGACATAGATGAGACTTCTTTCATCAAAGAAGCACATTGTTCATCATGAGTGAAGAAGAAACCTGTTTCACCGTCTTTGAGATAATCAACAGTTCCTCCCGAATACCTGGCAATTACAGGACAACCATAACACATAGCCTCAATGGTAACCCTTCCCAAACCTTCGTTGTGGGAACACATTAAAAAGGCCGTGGCCTTTTTCATCAAGGGAGTGATGTCTTTCTGGTAGCCCAAGAATTCTATATGCTCCATCATATCACCTGAAAAAGACTGTATGATATGTACCAGCTTCTCTTTATACTCCTCTGTACAATTGCCTACCATTTTCAAATTATAGCCCTTTTGAGACAATCCCGACATACAAAAAGCCTTCACTGCTGTGTCTGTTCCCTTGGTGTCACTTAATGATGCACAACAAAAGAGAAAATACTTTTCTTTAGGAAAAATGGCACAAACATCCTCTTCTTTGCGGACCGCATCCCATATCACGTGTGTATTCGTACCTGACATATTCCAATGCTGTGCCACTTGTGAGGTGATGGCAATACAGGCATCTGCTCGGTTAATCCTTTTCTGAAGCCTATCCATTCCGCCGAAAGGATGAAAATGGAAATCCTTATCTAAGAACTCCCTGACATGCCAAACATGTTTGACACCTAAGTGTTTTGCCAAATACTCTCCCACTGTGATAGCACTGGAATTTGAGTGAATGATATCAACGCCTTGGTCTCCTAATTGATTCCTTACAAACTGCAAACATCTATAATTGGAATAAGAATCCCGAACTAGCCGTGGAATATATAACAAAATACGTTTAACGACCCCATAATTATATAGCACCCTCTTGAAGGGAAAGACTAGACATGTGATTCCCTTTTCCTGAAAGAAATCATAGACGACATCTTTCCGATCCAACAAGACAACAGGTTCCACCCTTTCTTCTACGCTATGGATTAGATTATACAATGAAAGAGTAGCACCAGCTATCTCTTTTGATTCGTGCGAGATATAAAGAACTTTAACCCTGTTCATCAAATATATTTGGTTTTATACCGTAATATTTTACTTTCAATTGAATAATAAATTTATATACATGAAAATCTGTTGAAGTGTTTAATTGTTCTTGCCACAAAAAATGCATTTTCCCTCTTGGGTTTTTCTTATGGGCAGAATCACTCTTTTGCATCAATCCCACGTACGACATATAGGATTTACTCTGATAATGATTCAACTGAAGAGTAAATGGCTTTCCTGTAAAGATAACCCCGAAGTGGTTGTCAAAAAACTTAAATTCATTCACTGCTGGCATGTGCAAGATCTTTCCACAAAAACGAACATCGCAATTCATGGAATGGTGCACGTTAATTTTAAACTTTGATATATCATAGGTTGTATTATAAAACTGTTTGCCAATAATCCATGGCTTGTCCCAGCAAACATGGTACTGCTCGGAAACCAGTTTTGAATCGTCATGTTCAACAACCCCTGAGGTACCAAAGATCTTCCAGTACATCTTTACTGCCGGATACTTAGAATACTGTTTCAGCCATTGATAAACATTAGTTTCATGGAACGGACAAATAAACTCATCAATATCGATAAAACTGTTCCATTGCGTTTCATGCCGATATCTCTGATACCAATCCTCGTAAGCAGGAATCTGACCCTGAGGTATAGGCCAGTCAATCAATGTAACATATTCTTGACTGATAAAAGGCTGAAGAACTTCCAAATAGTTGTCATCTGAGTTGTTGTTGTACAAGTAGATATGATCTATACCTATGATCTGATTGTACAAGATCCACTCCTTGAGGAACTTGCCTTCATTCTTGAACATACAACATATTGTGACCTTATACTTTGCCGATTCATTAATCTTCTTTGCCGAAAAAAACAAAACTACATGCCAAAAAAGATTCTCCAACCAGGCAAGAAGGATATACGGATAGCTTCTCCATCCCTTGATAGTCTTACTGCCTAAGAAGTAAAAATACTTATTAAATACCATCATGACTTATTCTATTTATAAAATGCTTTTTTGACAAACGACATGATTGCATTTCTCATATTCTTATCTAATCCTATCAACCATACACTAACCACTACACAACATATGCTGATGGGGACAAATATCAAGAACCTCAACCAGTCACTGACTAATGTCGGATTTAACCAAATATAAAAGAAAAGAGGTATGGGTATCGCAGCTAACGTTACTTTACCACATGTAAGAAACACGGGAATGATTTCACTCCATGTATAATCCACATATTTAATAATCAGCATCGGTTTTACTATCATACCCATCACGACAATACTTACCAAAAAGGCCCAACATATAGAGACAGGCGGCATGCCACATCGGAACATGACGTATGCAATGGGAAACGCAGCAAACAATACGAAAGGAGAGACCAAGGCGTTTTCTTTGATGCGGCCTTTTGCCCACAAAGCAGACAGGAACGATATGTCAAAGACATCTATCAGGCTCGTTGCAATGGTTACTTGTAAGAAGGCTACCGAATGCTCTGGAACTTGCCCCAACCAAAGTTGTAGTAAAGGGCGAGCCACCAAACAAATAGGGAACGCTAAGACCAACATGATATAATAGGCAAGCTTAGCCGTTTCCAACTGTAACTTTTTACTACTTTCCTTCTCGTTGGCAGCATAACGTTTGATAATCTGAGGATTCACTGCTGTACGGAAATTGTTGATGAACTGGAGTGATGCTGAATTCACCTGATTAGCGACAGCCCTTGCGGCTACTACACTGGGATTGAAGAACATATTGATCAACACTGTTGATCCTTGCATTTGCAACATACGAGCTATCGACCCTAAGATACCCCATCCAGAAAAGCCAAGTATCGATTTCATAATCTTTTTATCCACGACGAACTGGTAATGTGACTCTGGGAATTTTCGCAAACAGTAGAAACGATAGAACAGCAACATACCCATATTCACCACAAAGAGCAAGAACGCATAAAACTTCAGTTTGTCAAATGGTGAAATGGTCAACGTATATACAATCAATAATTTCAATACGGCATCAGTAATACTGGTATAGGCATAGATGCCCATCTTCTCATGACTGACTATCGAGGCACTATACGGCACCTGCGTAATACTCATCAAAGAGGATAAGGCTGAGAGGTGGAGCAAGAATTTGGCCGCATTCATACGTTCTACCGGGATAATCAGCTTATTATTCAGGAACCACATTCCCACTGTTTCCAAAACAATGGCAAAAAGTACAGCCAATGTAGCATGAACAGTGAGGACAGTTGAGAATGTCCGCTTTAGTTTTTCGAAGTCTCCCGTTCCTAATTCAGCCGTTAAGAAACGGGACGACCCCGTAGCTAGTGCTCCATTCACAAAAGCAAACATACCTACAACACCACCTACGGAATGGTAGATACCGAAATCCTCTACACCTAAGACCTGCAGGACCACACGAGAAGTGTATAGCGAAATAAGCATCGTCACAATCATCCTGAAATACAAGACGATTGTGTTCTTGGCTATTGTTTTGTTACTATTTTCCACTGTTCAGATTGTAAAAAAGTAAGATATTAATACATAGTTGCACTATTAGGATATTTTCTTCTATGATATATACGGCCAAACTTCATTGAATAGAAAATGCACTTGTATATCACATTAGAAGAAAGCACACCATTCTCTTTTGCAAACTGAAAAATTGTTTTTGACAGGTTTGTATCTTTCTGAACAGAGAGTCTGAATAAATCATTTATAACATTATGAGCTAGACCATTTATTCTATTCTGATATCCATATCGATTTGCGAAGAAACAGCGGATATCAAAAACGCTAAGCATAAACGCTATCATTTTCTTTAAATCTTTTGTATGACTAGCAGAACTTACCAGCACTCGATACACTCCTGTTATCTCGTTCAAAAAATGCACTTTAGAATTCTTCGATATATATAGCCATAACGGATAATCACCCATCAGCCAGTTGTTCTGTTTGTCTATTTCATCCATGTACCTCAAATATAAATCCTTACGAAACAATGTACACAAAGTCATAATCTTATTGGCTGATGTTAATAAATCCTCAAAATCCGTCTGAGCTGCCCACCCCGGCTTGTATTCACTCGTTTCCTGAAAATACTTCATAGCTTGTGTATATACCATACCGCAATCTGGATGATTCTCCATATAATTAACCTGCTTCTGCAGTTTCAATGGATCTATCCAATAATCATCACCCTCGCATAAAGCGATGTATTTAGAATTCAGTTCTCCCCATTTCCACACTCCGTTATTTCCTTTTGAATATTGGTTTTCCTCCTCTATGTATGGTTTGATGATTTCTGGGAACTTTGCAGCATACTCTAAAATTATTTCCTTAGAACGGTCTGTAGAAGCATCGTCATGAACTTGAACTTCAAATTTGAAATTGGTCTTTTGTGTTACAAAACCGTCAAGGCATTGTCTCAAATACGGCTCATGGTTATACACCAATGAACGGACTATTACCAAAGGAGCATCCATATCTATATGATGATTCATTTGTTAATCTATCGCAATGGTCCTCCATATGTGTTCCATTTCACTAATCTATCAAACAAGAAAATGCCATCCCAAGGCATTTCGAAGTTGAGCATCCTGCCAATAAGCGGCAGACGCATCACTCCTTTCCTTGTCGCCTCAGTTGCAAAGTCTAATGCTTTCTCAGTAGGAGCAGCAATACCGATAGTCTGCGTGTTTTCATCAATGTATATCAGGCTATCCATGATGCTCTTTACTTTATGAACAAAAAGAACACGGCTATATACTGGTTTGTTGATTTCATCAAGATCATCAAGAAGGATGGTCCACGACATAGTTTCAGAGCCCATGACTGTGCCTTTAAAATCATAGACACCCCGAATAGAATAAATTTGAGAAACTTGCTCAGGTGACATCAATGGTTTAGGAATCTGAAGTTCTGTCTTGGTCATGGAATCACCTAAAATATCACAGAATTCTTCAGGTGACACCACACCACCTTCCTCTATATAGAGGTTATGAGGTGAGGCACAGCCAGTCTGATCAAACACAGATACATCAACCGATACTTTACGCGCCAGTTTTTTCGCCTCTTGAACTGATGACAATTCCTCTTTGGCGATGACAGAGAACGACAGCTTCGGTCCGAAGATGACAGTTTCAGCGTCATAGCGGGCAGGATAGTTCGATACTGTCTCCACCGATTCGCGTCCGCCCCATGCTATACGTACGTCAGCCTCTTTCGACATCTCCTGTCCCAGTTTGTCAGAATCGCGGTTGAAATATACCACCGATATTGTCTTCAGCAGGTCGTCACCGGTAATAGTATGACCATCATTGGTCGTGTAGCAAACTCCTTTGAATTCATTCAGAATATCAGTGAATACACCATCATCACGCGACGATACTTTCAGCAAGTTCACGTTCTTTGAGATGATGCTCTGCACCAAGGCAAACATACCCAATATCTGCACATTACCAGCCAGCCAGTGGCATACCAGTCCACGAGCATTTGCTTTCATGTAATGCTTGTCTGAATCTGGGAATGGCATGAATTTGTCAATATAGCCAATATTCCCGCGCATTCCGGTAGAAGCCACAGAACGCAGATGCTTCTCATCACACCATGATGACAAGAAGAGTAAGCCCCTATCCTTTATGCGCATCAGTTTCGGGTCAGTAGCCCATTTCTTAGCCACCTCTCCTATCAAACCCATGATGGCATCTACTGGTTGTTTGCTGAGCCATTCCTGCTGTGATTTCAGCGAGGCGATAACCTCCTTCATCTGAGCCAGAGGCTCTTCTGCTGCAACTGGATGCTGATGAAGATATACCTCCAGTTTATTATCCTCTACTTTTGGATCACCCTCTGTTTTCTTCTGGAATGTCAGTTTCTGAGAAAGAATATCACCACATCCACGCACCTCAGCCTTCTTCATGCGGCCAACAATTTTAAAACGAGTGCCAGCCCTGCCCTGTGTACATGAATCTGCATCAATGACACCAAGGTCATCTGTCAGTACAGCATTGCCTGGATAAGAATGAGGCACAGGGGTTACAAACTCCAGTAAGCCCTCCTTGCCCGGAGGTAAGATCTCACGAGTCACTGTATCACGGACCAATACCCTTACATAGCTTGATGTATGCTTCCACCCACATTCACAGTCGGGATAGTTCAATCCCATCTGCTCAGTAAAACCATAGATATCAATCACGTCAGTAGAATTGATGCCAAAACTCTTTGAGAGCCTGTCATTAAACAGGACTTTGCTGATCTTCTCGCTCTCCAGCTTCTTCCATCCACCAATATGGATAATCTTTGAACCTTGAGGTAACTGAATCCTTATTCCTGCCTTCTCGATGCTCTGCAGCACATGCTGATAAAGGATGTAGGTAAAGCCGAATACCACGACAGGCTTGTCAGCATCCAATGCCTTGACATACTCCTGGATGCCATCTACATCAAAATAAGAAACATTATTCTCATCTGCCTTCAGGAAATAGCCCGTCTTATTGGCAAAGCGCAAATAACCAGTCACTGCAGCAAAGCGAGCACCAAGTAATTTCCTATAAGAAGAGCGGGGATCAATATCCATAATCAGGAAAGGCTTTCGCTCTTTACCTATAAACTCGCCAACTACCTTGATCATAGCCTTGGCCTGGCGTTTGGCTGTTTCCTTATCCACCACAATCGTGCTGGGAATACCCGAAGTGGCTGATGACTGCAAAGCCAGAGTGAGATCCTCCTTCGGCACTGAGTTAAGTTTGAATCCAAGTTCCTTAAAAACGCTCACTGAAACAGGAGGCATCTCCTCGATGGTGAAGGTTCTATGAGGGTCAAAGCCCTTACGGTCACAGAACCTCCTATACATTTCATTATGTTCATAGTGGAAGATGGTTTCTTCCTGCAGGGCCTGCATAAAGAGATCCTCAGCCTCCTGACTGCCATCATACGGAGCCAATTCCAACAACTCGTCTGTCTTCATTTAAAATTCAATTATCTGTTCCAATTCTTCAGAGACAGTCTCTGAATCTTTCCCGAATTAGTCTTGGGTATCTCACTAATCCTTTCTATCTCAACAGGCAACTTATATACCTCCAACTGTGGTTTAAGCTGCCTTATAATTTCTTCATCCGTCAGGTTAGCTTCGGCCACGACAAAAGCCTTCACTACTTCTCCCAACACAACACCTGGGTCAGGGATGCCAATACAGGCACTCTCTTTAATGCCAGGAATAGTGTTAAGAATATCTTCCACCTCCATAGGAGCTACTTTCTTACCTCCTACATTAATCATTTCCTTGATTCGACTCTTCAGATAGATATTACCATCAGCATCCATCGTGGCACAATCACCTGAACGGAAATAGCCATCATAGAAATCTGAAGCAAAACGCTCGGGTGTCTCATTCCAGTAGCTGCATGTCACATGCTCTCCCTTTACGCAGACCTCTCCTTCTTCACCGATAGGCAATGGTTTACCTTCGGAGGAGAAAATCTTGATTTCTGTATGTGGCGAAGCCTTTCCTGCAGAAAGCAAATTGTCCTTATATGCCTGGAATTCCATAAAAGCACTCCGCGAGGCTTCTGTCGAACCATAGTGCATACAGATACGCGTATGGGGCAATTGCTCCATCAGGAATTCTTTTTCTTCCTTGGGCATAAACGAACTGCCAATCTCAATAAACTTCAACTGATCAGCAAACTTGCCGATATACTTCCCGCTCATTTTCTTGATGAATCCCCAGCTGGCTGGCACCATGGCAAACATCGTCACATGACAACGCTTCATCTCGTTAAAGAACTTCTTCACATTGGCAAAAGTTCCCAGCATCACCACTGTTGCACCTTTAGTGAGTGCACATCTCATGCGTCCCAATCCAAACGAGTGGCTGACTGGTAGCGCCAACAGCTCTATATCATCAGCCGTATTACCAATAAACTCATTGATATTCCGAGCTGCCGCCGCAAGATTTAAGTACGACAGGGAAACACCCTTTGGAGCCCCTGTCGTACCTGTAGTAAAGAGGATATCGGCTATTTCACTCATATTAGGCACCATAAACTCAGCCTTCTCCGTGCCATCAATGACCTCAGAGAAATTGATAGTCTCACGCGCCACATTGTGTAATGTACCCATCACGCAGACTGGCTTTGTGGATGCCTCAATATGGTTAAAACGTGTTTGGTTCGTATCCGGATCGATTGGCACACAAATGCCCCCTGCTAGATGCACCCCAAAATAGACATACACGAACTCGATATTACCAACAGCAGATAGTATTACTCGATCTCCCTTTTGCAAGTGATGGGTGTTCTGCAACCTGTAAGCCGCTCGCAAACAATAATCCCAAAGCTGGCCATAAGTCACCTCGGTATCTCCTGAGATAAGAGCGATCTTATCAGGTGTATTTTGTACAATAGTAAAAAGCTGTTCCTCTATAGACTTCATTAAGCCTTACCAGATTACAGTTTAGCTTCTACAGCCTTCACGATATCATTCACATCCTCTAGTTCCATCATTTCCTCAGGCTCAAAGCTGATGTCAAACGCTTCTTCCACGTTTGAAAGAATACTTAGGTGGCCCATAGAGTCCCATGCAGGGAAATCACCTACGGTGCTGTCACCAGTTACTTCACTCTTGTCAACCTCACAGGTTGAAGCTACAATCTCAATTACTTTTTCTAATGTTTCCATATTATTCTATCGTTTTTACTATTTTGTTCTTAATTGACTCTATGTCTAATCCAGATAACCCAAGTAGATAGTTATAACTACCCACAGGCATATATCTATCATTGATTCCTATCTTCAATAAAATAGGTTTCACTGATTGAGATATAAGAACACTCTCAATCGCAGAACCAAGGCCACCGATAACACTATGTTCCTCAATTGTGACAATCAGTTTCTTTTGACAGTCTATTGCTGAAGCATCGAGTGGCTTGATTGTATGCATATTCACTACGGAAGCTCTGATGCTCTCATTATATAATGCATCAGCAACTTTCATAGCATTACCAACCATGCTGCCTGTAGCAATAATCTGGATATCAGATCCTTCATGTAACATAACTGCCTTACCAAGTTTAAACTGATAATCTTCCTGATATACAGAAGGAATGCCTGTTCCGCCATATAGTCTGATATATACAGGTCCGGAATAATCAACCGCTGCCTCCAATGATTTAATAGCCTCTAAAGAATCACAAGGAGCAACGACAGTCATTCCTGGTATGGTTCGCATCAGTGCCATATCTTCCAAAGCATAATGGGTATTGCCCATGTATTGTAATGAAAGACCTGAGCCAATGCCCACCAATACCATGGGTATACCCATGTAACCGCAGTATTGTCTAATCTGCTCGAAACTGCGCATAGTAATAAAACATGCCTGAGCTACACAGATTGGTTTATAGCCTTCTTCTGCGAGACCTGCAGCTATTCCTATCAGATTCTGCTCAGCAATGCCCACATTCATGAAATGATCGGGATAGGAGGCTTTGAACTTATCAAGTCCTGCTGGTGTTGACATGTCTGGTGAGAGCACAATGATTTCAGGATGCTCCTGAATGAAGTTCATCAGTCCAACACCAAAGGCACTGCCACCCTGGCCTGCCATGGAAAGCAATTTAACATTGATCTTATTCTCCATCATATGCCCTCCTTATTTCATCCACAGCCTGCTCATACTTCTTCTTACTCAAGGTACACTGATGAGACATCTTATTGTTCTCCAAGAATGAAATACCATGGGCCTTTACTGTATTCGCAAGAATAGCCCTTGGCTTATCACTTTTCTTTGGTAACGTATTTATGAGAGATTCTATTGAATGACCATCTATAACTTCAATATCAAAGCCAAAAGCTAATAGTTTGTCCTCAATAGGATTCAGCCTCATAATCTCATCAGTCGAACCGTCTAGTTGAAAATGATTACGATCAATAATCAATGTGATATTATTCAAACCGAAATTGCTAATAGACATCATAGCTTCCCAGACGATACCCTCATCCATTTCGCCATCACCTAACAGGACATAAATAGTATTGTTTAGTCCTTTCATTTTGCATGCTTTGGCAACTCCTACAGCATACGAAACACCAAGGCCAAGACTACCGCCAGAGAATTCTATTCCTTTTTCCATATTCCGATGGGCGTGACCATGAAACTGGGTTCCATCTGTTTCAAAAGTTGCCAAGTCTTCTTCTGTCATTAAACCTTTTTCCCACAAGGCAGTATACAACGCCAACACTCCATGGCCTTTGCTCAAAATAACTCTATCACGACCTTCGTCATTCATCGAAGGAATATTGGCTACCTCATACAGACATCGCATAATTTCCATAGCAGAAAACCCACCTCCTATATGCGCACCGAAACTGGTACTCAATGCCATATCAAGGGCTTTGAGTTTCATCTCATAGCAATCTCTTTTAAGTCTATTGAAATCCATTTTTTTCAAATTTCTATTCTCTATTCTCAATGAGCTACATTCCTCCATCAATTCTGATGACCTGTCCTGTGATATACGAAGCTTCATCGGATGCCAAAAATGCAATCAAATTAGCGACCTCCTCTGGTCTTCCTTTCCGACCCAGGTCTGTTCGAGCAATCATCTCTGCCTGATATTTCTCGTCCATCTCTCCCCCCATATTGGTTTCAATAAGACCAGGAGCAACGGCATTTACCCTAATACCAAAGGCTGCGAGTTCACGGGCAGTCGTTCTAGTAAAGCTCATCATGGCAGACTTACTGCTCCCGTATGCAGTCCAACCACCTTGATTATCCAAAGCCGTCACGCTACTCATATTCACAATGGATCCCGTCTTACGCTTCATCATCATCTTGGCAACGAGCTGTGTGAGAAGCACTTGAGAAAAGAAATTAACATGCATCACCTCTTTTACTTTAGCCAATGAGGTCATCAGGAGAAACCCGCCTGCAGGAATTCCGGCGTTATTTACCAGAATATCAATGGTGCGTTTCTCCTGATTCAGTTCTTTAAAGACAGCCTTGATGCCATCTTCATCGGTCAGGTCAAAAAATACAAAATGAATGTTCACCCCATACTTTTCAGTCCATTCCTCTGTCTCTGCCTTAAACTCTGCGTTCTCTTTACGAATGGCGCAAATAAGATTCGCTCCTTCTTGAACGAACTTCTTTGCTATCGCTTTTCCTATACCCCTGTTACATCCGGTAATCAAGGCAGTCTTACCTTCTAATCTTCTCATTTTTCTAATTAATACTCAATAATGCTATATGTATAATCCAGACACTTGATCAGCACTTTTTGAATGTGTCTCTTGGAGCATAATTTATTTAACACGAACGCTATATTTCATGTACTGGTAAACAGATAATCTTATCCGTAAACACATGCGCAGCTCCCCAGGAAAGGCCGGAGCCAAAGCCGCACATGACGAGTTCATGCTCACCTTCTTCGAGTTCCACACGTATCTGTGAGGTCATAGTAATCGGAATGGTGCATGAGCTGGTGTTGCCATAGTAAGGCATACTGTAAGGGACCTTTTTTTCTGCTAACTTTAGCTTCTTGCGGATTTTCTCATCAATCATCTTGTTAGCCTGATGAATCAGTAAGTAACTGATGTCAGGTAGAGAGAACTGGAAATGTTCTGATAGTTCCTTGATACACTTGCCTGGGCGGGTTATGGCAAAGGAGAATACAGACATACCATCCATGGAACATTGCATGCCATTACGCTCAATGCCTTCATCATATTTTTTCATCACCAACGATTCTGTAGTAGTTGGGTTACGTACCCCCACCTCACGACAGATAATGGCTTCCCAACCAGCGCCATCGCTACCTAGATTGAATTGCATGGGGTGCTTGGCTTCTGGATTATATTCTAATATGGTGGCAGAACCTGCATCGCCATGTAGTGGCCAAACGGTCTTGTCAAGCGATGACTGGTTTTTTGAGGTCATCTCACCCACGCAAAGCAGACATCTTTTCAGCTGACCGCTCTGCATCATTGAAGAAGCGACACTTAGTCCATAAACATAGCCAGAGCAAGCAAAAGGCAAATCAAAAGCAACTACTTCCGTTCTTAGCCCCAACTTATCCTGAAGAATATTGGCTGTGTTTGGACAAATATAGAAATCGCGTGAGGTAGAAACGAAGATGATAAGATCGATACTCTCGCGTTCCCATCCAGATTCATTAATCAATTTCTCTGCAGCAGCTTGACAGAGGTCAGAAAGTGTCATGTCTGATGGAGCTACATGTGAGCTAATAACACCGGTAACATTGGTGAAATTCTCTGCCTCTATATCCGTAAAGAAGGGCTGCTCTTTTGCTATCTTAATCTGTTTAGGGACAGCTGTAGCCACACCTTTAATCTCTATGTTATGAATTTCTAAAAATGCCATTCGATTAATGATTTACACTATATCCACCATCAACAACGATGGAGGTGCCTGTGATAAATGAGGATGCATCAGAAAGGAGGAAAGCCGTAGTCCTTGCTACTTCAATAGGCTGGCCATAACGCTTTAACAGGTATTTGTCTGCATCTATGGCTTTGTCCTCATCAGTTAGCGCATCAAGATTGATGAGGGGTGTTTCAATCATGCCTGGACAAACGCTGTTACAACGTATGCCACGAGGCGCAAACTCTACGGCTGCATATTTTACAAATGACTCTAAAGCAGCTTTTGACATGCCGTAAATGGTATTCCCAGGCCCCCAACTGATAGTTCCACCTATAGATGCTGTAAATACACAAGAGGCATTTTTATTCAGCAGCTTCTTTTTGAATAGTAGTTTTAAAAGCAAAGCATGTGAGTACGTGTTGGTCTGCATGATGGCTTGTACATCTTCCTCTTTTATGAATTTAATGGGTTTGTTTCCGACTGCCATTCCTGCATTGCTGGATAAACCGTCAATCGTAGGGAGGCCTGATACAAGATACTCAAGTCCTTCCGTATTGGAAATGTCAGCAATAATCATCTGGTGCTTTTGACCAAAAGACTTGTCAAGTTCATCGAAAGTACTCTTCAGACGCTTTTCATTACGTGCTGTAATAACCACAGTAGCACCTAATTTAGAGCACTCAATGGCCGTAGTCTTTCCGATTCCGGAAGAGGCTCCAGTCACTAGTATGATTTTGTTTTCTAAACTATATGGATTATAATTCATTGTTCGTAAATAATCACTTTGGGTACAATAATATTTCTCGTCTCAAAATAGGCGCACCCCCAAGAAAGACCAGTGCCGAAACCACAAACCAATGATTTCTGATGAGTCTCTCGATATTCATTAGCACACTCTGACACAATAGTCAATGGGATGCTGGCACTTGTTGTGTTGCCATATTCCCGTAATCCCAAGGGAACTTTCTCGTTGGGAACTATCATTCGTTTGGCAATGGCATCTACAATAAGCTTGTTGGCTTGATGAAGCACCAAATGGTCAACGTCCTCGATATTGACATCATATTCAGCACATAGTTTTTTCAATGCCTTGGGAACTTTTGTAATAGCAAAAGAGAAAACATCCATTCCGTCCATATCATCAGTCTGGCCTTCTTTCAGTGTTCCTGCACGGCGTGCCAACTCTATCTCCAGGGTCTCGTGAGTATATGGATGACGGTATCCGCCTTGCGTCAGGATAAGAGCTTTTCCGTCCTCACTCAACGTTCCGTTATTGAAAAACATCGCAGGTGCATCTGGGTCATATTCCAAAGCTGTAGCAGTACAGGCATCACCAAAGAGAGGGCGACTTTCATGGCTGGCCTGATTCTGGTCTTTCGACACAGTATCTCCAACCAACAGCAGGGCGCGTTTAATGCCCCCTGTGGACAGCATCGAAGACACACTGCTCAGTGACATCACCCAACCGGGACATCCATGGAAGAAATCCAGACACATCGTGCTGTCCTTCAAGCCCAGACGCTCGTGTACTAAAAAGGATGTGGGTTGATTACGATAGTCGGGATTCTGTGTGCAGAGTGCTAACAAGTCAATACTGTCCTTCTCCCATTCCAAATCTTCTATCAAACGCTCAGCTGCTTTGTAACAAAGATCGCTGACACAAATGTCTGGCCCAGCAATATGCCTACGTTCAATACCTGTAGCTGTGATGATCTGTTCTGCATCCTCAGGAGAATAGAAAGGAATATCCCTGTTTTCCTCCACTTGGGGAGGAACACAGGCAGATATTCCCTTAATAGACACATTTGGTATTTTTAAAAATGCCATTATTCCTTACTTTTAACTGCATTATACAAATCCTCTATAGTCTTTGAGTTGCGGATGTCATCCCCTTTTATAGTTACATCATACTCCTCATCTACCATAGCAATAACCGACAATGCAATTAAGGATGACCATTCATCAAGTTCTTTAAACTCTGTTTCTGCTTTTAACTCGCTGATATCAGTTTCGTCAAACTGATCTGCAAAATTCTCAATAAAACCTTTTAATTCCATAATTCATTTACTTTGTTATAATAAAAAAAACTAAAATTAAATATCGACTTTTTTTGCGGGATTTCCAAATACCTTTATTCCGTTTTTCACTTTTGAAATAACCACACTTCCTGCGCCTACTGTCGCGTCATCCCCGACGTGGTTTAGGACAACAGAGTGGCTCCAAATTTGAACTCTTTTACCTATTCTTATATTTTTGTAAATATTCACATATGATGCGGTATTAGAAAAATCGCCGATTGAAGATTCAGCAGCCATTGTTGTATCACCTATTACAACAAAATCACCGATTTGAACACAATGCGCTATTTTTGACGTGCTCAATATAATACTACCCTCTCCAATCTTAGCTGTCTTGTTCACAAAAGCATTTGGAGAAACCAACGTTTCAAATACGCAGCCCTTATCCTTTAAAGAATTAACGACCATTTCTTTTCCTCTGGGTGAACCAATTGCTAATGCATAATGCTCTCCTACAGAAGGAATCCAATCCTTTATTGTACCAATTACCTTTTCGTTAATCTGATATTTTCTTAGGTCAACAGGGAAATCATTAAGGAAGCCTTTAACTCTCCATGTAGGTTGCTTCTCATTGATTTCTTGAATTAAGCCATACACATCAAGACCTAAATATCCTGCTCCGACAATTATTATATCTTTCATTTTACAATAACCTTAAGCCAATCACGTTGATTATTAATCGCTTCTTCCATTTCTTCAGCTGTTTTAAATTGAAGTACAAGAGTTCCTATCGCCTTATTAGCTCCAATGAACTCCTCTACATAATCGCCTTCTTTTACCCACAAATCTATTTGGAAAACAGCTTTCTCTTTCTCTGGGGCAATCAATAGTTTTTTAAAGGAACCTGTTTTATCCGAATGTAACATAATTATGGCCCAATGACCATTCAGATCAGTCTGCTCAACTGTAACGTCATCGCCTACCGCTGAGCGTACTGCAGCTGTTATCATATCTGTCCCGGTAGAAAGCCTTACCATCTCAGATAATCTATTTCCTCCACCACGGGGTGAAACTTCCATAATATATGCTTTCCCATCCACTCCAATACGCGTTTCTACGTTGTATACGGAAGTCTTCATGCGCAGGAGTTTTAAAAGGCGTTGTAATTCAGAACGTAACTCATTCTCAAAACCATCTCCAAATGTTGATGGCCAAGTATATGCTGAAGGAGCATATGGATTGTGTGCCTTATCATCGAAACGCTGCGAAGAAAAAGTAGCAACGACAAGCTCACCATCTATTGAAAAACAATCGGAATCAGAAGAGCAACCCTCTTTCTCTATATACTTTTCAACTATTATATGTTTTGACACAGAAAACTGCATGGCATACTCTAAAGCTGGCTTTAATTGTTCCAATCGATCAACTCTTGTAACGCCTTTACTCCCAGCAGAATCAGTAGGTTTCACTATAACAGGCCAAGGATACCTATTCATTTCAGACATTGCTGCTTCCACACTATCGAAACCTTTAGCCTGAGGCACATTAAAGCCGTTTTCTAACAGAAATGCCCGAAATCGATCTTTATTCTGAAGTATCTCTACAGACTCCAAAGGACCAATCTGAGGCAGTCCTAAATGATGTTGTACATATGCAGTGGTTACGACACCAGAA
This sequence comes from Prevotella sp. UBA3294, assembly GCA_002361535.1. GTDB lineage: Bacteria > Bacteroidota > Bacteroidia > Bacteroidales > Bacteroidaceae > Prevotella. The sequence goes on along the minus strand of DETG01000121.1, from coordinate 70,111 downwards.
TCAGTGAACGTCACTATACCATCAATCTTCCTTTCTCGGGCATAGGCAAGAACTCTCTCTTTGTCTGTAGTACTGATATTTGTGAACTCATCAGAAAATCTATGAGCCACATTATCTGGTAAATAATCACAGGTAATTACATAATACCCCTGTTTCTTTGCCGCTTGAACGACTGGTATCGCAAAATGATCACCACCTAATACTAATAGTTTCTTCATACAATTATTTGCTTATAACATAATAACAAGGAAAATAATAATATCTATTATCATAACTCATATCAATATAAGGGGAGGCTTAGTACTCTGTTTCCTATATCCTCTGACACTGGTAGTGTTACACGCTGTCTAAATTGACGGGACCATCCATAACATTTTCCTTGTCATCAAAAATAATATGAAGACAAAGACGGGAACAGGATGAAACATAATCTGGCAGAATGCTAAACATTACATATCCTATCCTCTGGCAATAATTTTAAGTAGATTTGAAAACATCTAAAAACAACAATGAGAATGGATATACGACAACAATGCTCTTTTCACTTGACCGCATATGGATTTAATCCTTCCTACACAATAATGTGACTCTATAAAATGAATACAAGGATCGTCCCATCCAATAAGATGCCATAGTGACCGGTCGGTCTCTTTTTCTATCTTCATTAAGATAAAACGAAAAGCATCTTTATTGCCTCTATAAAGACTATCTCTAAGCATATTATGTCTTTTAATTATTCGATAGCCCAAAGCTTTCTTTGACAATAATGGTTCCTTGTTTGAAAAGAACGTAATAATATTACTCTCATAACAAAACGCCTGAGAATAAAGAGTAATATCTTTGTTCTCCATATTCATAATAGATGTTTCTCTCCGTCGATCATAATGATATACAACTTCGTCAACATACGACGTAGATTTTGCAAAATAATAAACTTTCATTAGAACAGAATAATCCTCCCGCCATATTTTTTCATCCCATCTGATAAGATTGTCCACATACAAACTTTTTCTTGTCAACCTGCTCCAGATGGTACAACTAACATTCATAGAAAGTGAGGCTTCTATATACTTTGAGGGTTCTAACTCGCAGCCGGTTTTGTTATCTTTGAAGACAACCCCATTGGGGAAATAAACGTCCCATTTCCCAACAACAATGTCGGCATCAATTTCTCTCTGCTTTCTTATAAGTTTCTCAATTGCAAAGAGTTCTAACCAGTCATCTGAATCCACATGATACACAAACTCGCCAGTGCTGTTAAATACTAAAGTGTTTCTGGATGCCGAAAGCCCCTTGTTGGTTTCGTGGTGTATCAAACGAATGCGCTCCCTAAGGTGTGGATAATCCTTAATGACACGTTCCAATATGTTAATGCTACGATCAGTACAACCATCATCAACAAACAGGAACTCAAGGTTTCTGTAAGTCTGCTCAAAAACAGAACGAGCACATCGTTCGATACATCCCTCTACGTTATATACAGGTACAAGTATCGATACCAACGGACAGTAGTCAAGACCACCAACAAGAGTATTAGTATTATTCACATCAACAATTATGTTATATTTTTCTTTGTAATTTGCAGAAGGTTGAAACATTGTTGAACATAAGCTGTTGCCATAACAGCAGAAAAAATAGAAGGCCCTTAACTTAAGATGATATCAATGACACATTGTATATCTTCCTCACTTAGTGTAAAGTAAAGAGGCAAACAGAGAATTCTTCTCGCCACATCCTCAGAGACAGGCATTGGAACATAAGGAACCAACCTTGTGAAAGTGTTCACAGAAGGATAAAAATACCTCCTTGGAAATATGTGATTCTCATTCAATAGTGATTGCGTTTTTAGTAATTTAGCTTCATCCTTGAAAAGGACTGGAAAATAACTATAATTACAGTCCACGTTAATCTTTTGGAAAGAAAGGTTATTATCTTGTGAAAGCGCTTTTTTATATATAGCATACTTCCTTTTACGATCTTTCAACGCAGCATCAAGATACTTCAAATTAGCTATACCTACGGCTGCATGAACCTCTGTCATTTTACCATTAGTTCCATCTTCTATGATATCTGCATGGTTTTCAAAGCCAAAGAAACGAATTCGACGCAATTTTTCGTCAAGTTCTTTGTTTAGCGTAAAACATCCACCGCCCTCGGCTGTATTCAGCATCTTGGTGGCATGGAAACTTGTTACTGAAATATCGCCATAATTAAAGATGCTCTGGCCTTTATAATTAACACCAACAGAATGGCAGGCATCATAAATTACTTTGAGATTATGTTTCTTAGCAATGGCATCAATAGCCTCAATATCGCAACAATTACCAAATACATGAACAGGCATGATGCCAACTGTGTGATATGTGATTTTCTCCTCTATCTTCTTGGGGTCGATACAAAGCGTTTCAGGATCAATATCCACAAACACTGGTGTACATCCCTCCCAGATGATGGAACTGATTGTTGCAATAAAAGTAAAGGGTGTCGTGATAATCTCGCCTTTCAATTGCAAAGCACGAATAGCCATCTGTAAACCTATTGTTCCATTGGTACATGAAACCATCTGTGGTACCCCCAGATGTTCAGCACATTCTTTTTCAAAACGCTGTACTAATGGGCCATTGTGTGTCATTATACCAGAGGACCAGATGTCCTTCATTAGCTCATTTACTTCTTCAAGAGGAGCTAATGTTGGCATGGTAACATAGATATTCTTATTCTCCATATTTACTTAATTGTTTGAATTTACTTACAAAAAAAGACTGGCGCTCAATGAGATTATAGTTTTCTTCTCGTATAGAATCACTTATAAGACAATCATAGAATCTGCGAATAGACTTCTCAAAAGCATTATCTGCAGGTAGTTTCTTGGTAATAAATTCCTGATTGTGTTTTATTGAAATATTTGGTTCTAATCCATCAGGGGCTGTAAGGATGCGATCTGTGGTTAATGTTCCTGTACTTCCCCAAGCCTCTAATTCGCACTTATAATCACAATCCATACCAAAGGACATTTGGACAATTGTTCCTTCATCGTTAGTCATGGTACATGAACCAAAGATATCAACTTCGAACTCTGGTTCATAATAGACATTAGCACATACTATTCTCGCAGTATCACCCAAAAGCCATGAGGCGTATTTCATACAATAGCCACCTGCATCAAGTAAAGCACCGCCCCCCAATGCTTTATTATAACGGAAATCATTAGCAGCACGGCGGGGAAAGCCAAAAGACACTCTATACTGACGTACCTTACCTATCTCACCTGATGCTATCAAGTCTTGTATTACTTGCAATTGCTTGTGAAAAACAAACATGTAGTTCTCATGAACTGCCAATTTTTGTTCTTGTGCAACTTTCAGCAAAAACTGAGTATCTTCAAGGTTTGTTGTGAAAGGTTTTTCTACAAATGCGTGTTTGCCATTCTCTAACGCAAGTTTTGCCCACTTAAAGTGAAGTGCTGGTGGCAAAGGAAAATAAACCACATCTATATCAGATGATGTGATAAGAGTCTTATAACCATTATAGATCGTCCCACCATATTTATCTATAAAACTTTGAGCTTTTCTACGCTCATTCTCAATAATTGCCAATGTATTTTCATTGACTTTACCTTCGCCAGCCCATTCCTCAGGACTTGCGATTGCAATACCAGCAAAAGAAAACTCACTTATCTTCTGGAGGGAAGGCAGGAATCTACGAAAAGCTATTTCTGATGGGCAGATGATACCAACTCTAATTTTCATAATGACTTATACGATATGGCTGAAATCAGGCTTCGAGCCTGAATATTTAAATAATTGTTAAATCTCAAGAATTTATAAATCTGACGTAATGTCATCCATGTAAAGCGCTCAGGTACCTCTAAAGGGAAATCATCCCCTGCCTCAATCATCATATTTCGATTCTGCTCTTTGTAGAATCGCCCACCCTCTTCAGATTGAAGTACATCAAAGATAATCTGTTCCTTCTTCGCATGAATTACATACTGATAGAAATCAGGCTGTAGATTTGTATCTGAAGGAATATTTCCTGTTAGGCACTGTACAGTAGGAGCGAGTTCAATCACATCAAAGTTTCCACACTCTAGTTTTGCCTGCACGAGAAAATGATAAACTCCATCTATCTTCTTTATGATAAAAGCACAAAGGCCTTGTTGCATGGGCTGTATCAAAGGTTGACACCATGATGAAACTTCCCGATTAGAAATGGTAACATTAACACCGATGACCTTAAAGAATCTTTTATCATCACGGATAATTTCAGTCTCTGTCTTTTTCCATCCTGACATTTCTAAAACAGGGCAATAATTGACAATAAGGTCATAACGTGACTTTAAGTTTGTTAGCCATGATAGATGATCACGAGTAGAAATATGACTATGATTAGTATTTGCAGAGAGCACCATATCCTTACCTAACTGAGACATACCTCTCATACCATCAAGGGGAGTTATATAATCACTTATCTTTAAACCTGAAATTACTGTACGGGTATCCATATTTACCATGTTATCGTAGTGCATCAACTCCTTGATTTGTCCAAGTGTCATCCAACGGAAATCTTCTAATACAGATACATCCTCTTCCACCTTAATAATAATATTCCGATTACGCTTTCTTAAAAAACGTGCACCCTGCTCTGATTGAAGTTGATCTAAAATAATGTTTTCAGGCTTTGCATTAACAAAAAACTCAAGATAATTAGGTGATTTACCAGAATGAACCCGAGAATAATTGCTTTTGGTCGCCTGAAGGGTAGGAGAAATCTGAACACAGTTTACATTACCTGGTTCTATCTTAGCTTGCATTAGAAAATATAGCACACCATCAATTTCTTTTGTAAGGATGCCCAGGTAACCAACTTCGGGTTGGAGAATAATAGGCTGACGCCAATGATGATTCTCACCATAGTCAGTCTGAATATCTATTCCTACAATAGAGAAGAATTTTCCTGAATCATGCCTTATGCTGCCATCCTTTTCAGAATGCCACATCTTCATTTCAGCAAAGGGAATCTTTTCCACCTTGACCTCAACTTCTTGATTTCGCCTTTTTATCCATTGACGAATCTCTTCAGTCGAATTAAACGGGTTTTTGTCTGTTAATAATGATCGTATTATCATCTAAAATTATTTGCTTCAACTATTCCAATAAACGGAATGATTATGGTATTATTGTAAATGATTGAAATCTAAACTCGGTAATGCTGGGTTAAGCTCTCAGAGATATCACAGATTCCACAGATTTTTTATCTCACACGGAGAATACTAGTTTTATCTCACACAGAAAGCACAGAACCGACAGAGCAGCGAATACCATCAAGCATGCTTGAATGACTGAGTCGCGATGGAGGAAGGCAAAGCCAAAGCACTATCATTATGATGAAACTGAGGATTGATCATCATCGAAGAACCTATAACAAATCAAAGGAACAACAGAATGATTTAGCTTGCTCTCCACATAATGTGAGAAGAGATATGACAGCAGTAATAATACTAATAAAGTCACTATAAAAACAACTAATGTTGAACTCTCATTAAAAACACTGTAACTGCTCTTATACAACCACAAAGAAAAGGTACAAATAAGCGGCCAATGGATTAAATATAGTGGAAAGGAAATAGCTCCTATTTTTCTAAACATGCCCCATGACAATATGTTTTGTGAAACGCAGGACAATTCTATCCCTAAGACCAATGATGTTGCAGAGATTATTTTATGTGAATGAAAACAATAGGTAAATAATGCTATTAATAAGAAAGCATATGAGAGGCTTTTACACCATTTTATATCAAGAATATGAAACGCCTTTTTACCTTCAAAAATGCAACAGCCCAAAACTACAGCTACAAAATAAAGAGAGCTTAAAGCTAATATTATAATAGATAAAGACAGAATGAGTAAAGTACAAATTTTACTAGTCCGGTTTATGCTTAACTTTAAAACGAGGACGACAAATGAACCAAAAAAAATGTATTTCATCATCCAAGTAGGATCAAGCCAACCAGAGCACTTGCCTATGGGTGATAAAAATATTGCTTGCACCCAACCATTAAAACTCAAATCAGTATATGCCTGCATGGCTATATCGTTTGATTGTAGATGGACTAAAACATCATGATAACCAAAACAGCCCGTCAAATATAGCAGCCCTTCTACAAGAATAATTGGAGCTATAGGCAAAGCTATTCTAAGATATCGTTTAAGTGCATAACCCCTCAATGGTAATACTGATTCTACTCTATCTAAAGAAAGAGATATGCAATAACCACTTAACAATAGAAAAATATAAACCGCGAAATTCCCATCTGTTATAAAAGATAGAAATGTGTTATTTGAAAAAAGACTTGATAAGTTCATAAAAGTCAATTAAAATGACAAGCAAACACCATCAGTGCGGCTAATCCTTTTAATCCCTCAATATAAAATTTCCTTTCTTTCATATCTAATCAACAGCAGCTTAACTTTTCACTAAAGGAGAAGGACATTCGTCCTATATCATTCATAAGTTTTCTTACTAACTATTTGAGATCCTTTATAATTTGTCCTGTATAATAATAAGCACCCTTCTCATTCAAATGTCTTGAATCTGCGAAAAGATCTTTATGACTTTGGTAATAGGTATCGTTAAAATAATCATAGAAAGGCACTCCGTTTTCCTCACAGAATGCCTTTACTGGTTCGTGAACAGTAGTTGAGGTGACATCGTACCTTGGCGAAACAAACATCACCAAGGGAATGTGATTTTTCTTGCATGCATCAACGAACTTCTTCAGATAGTAAAGCTTTACGCTATCAACCTCTACAGGATTGACGCTCGTCTTCTCCACATCATAATCCATAACTTCCTTCTTTGGTTCAAAGCCTTTGATGGATTTATCTCTACCTGAAGAATAATCTTTGAGCATATCCACAAAATTAGAGTTGTACCGATACAAGTGGGAATAATTCTTGACGTATTCTTTCCAAGAGAACTCTTTGAAATAATTGGCTATACAGGTATCGGAGCAATACGGCTTTAACATGTCAAGGTAACGTTCATTGTCGCCTTTGCCCAAATCGAAATGGTATTCTACATCGTAAATCACCATTTTTGGCTTATATCTGTTCAGTATATAAGTAATCGGCCATACTGGAAAATGATGCCCTGAGCATGGAAGCCACAATTATAACAGGTCATACCCAACGAGTCTTCTATGACTTTTGGCACATAATGATTAATGGCGCGAGAAGATCCGAAGACAAGGATATCGGCCTTCGTCTCCTTCATGGCATATTGCAAACTATGGTACTCTCCTCCTTTAAGATGGTTCAGACAATAGTCTAAAGACTTCCCAACCGTTACGTCAACGACGGTGACCAACAGGAAGAATAGGAGTATATAGAGCAGATATTTCTTCATATCAGAAGTTCACGTAGATAAACTGACCACTGCTAAGGATTCCTAACAAAAGGATGCAGACAAACAAGAAGACATATACAAGCATCCTGACTATCGGACGGTTAAGGGTTTGTAACCTACCCACATACCATTCATCATAGACATCTTTAAACAGGGGTATCGCCAACACAACAGAAAGTTTATAATCGGCTAATGAACAAGAATCACCAAAGTGAGAGAAGATCCGTCCTATCAGTCCACAAGCATCATTCAGCGTGGGCATGCGGAAGAAGATCCAAGCGAAATTAATCACCATGAAGGTACACGCGATACGGAGCGTTTTTACTGCCAGATTCTTTCCTTCATACTTTTGAAGGCCCAAGGCTTTCTCTATAATCTGAGCAAGTCCGTGCATAACTCCCCAAACAATGAACGTCCAGTTGGCACCATGCCAGATACCACTTACCAAGAAGGTAACGAATATGTTCCAGTAATTCCTGATCTTGCTGCAGCGGCTTCCGCCCATTGGGATATATACATAATCTTTCAGCCAACGCGACAATGAAATATGCCATCTTCGCCAGAAGTCGGTTACACTCAACGAGAAATAGGGCCTGCGGAAGTTATTAATCAGGTTATAGCCTAAAGTCTTTGCAATGCCCATCGCCATGAACGAGTATCCCGCAAAGTCGGTATAGATCTGCATGGTATAGAAGAAGCTGCCTAACAAGCAGATTTTACCAGAATAGTGAATGTAATTGGGATAGATGGAATCAACATACATGCCCATCCGATCGGCAATAACCGTTTTTAGGAACATACCCCATAACAATAGTTTCAATCCAGCAACGCCCTGTTCGAAGTTAAATGGTTTGGGGTTCTTGATTTGTGGTAGCAGTTCTGATGCCTTGCTGATAGGGCCTGATGTGACTTGTGGGAAGAAGGACACAAACAGCATATAGTCTGTCAAAGACTTCTCTGCTTCAATTCTCTTGTAATAAACATCGAAGAGATAACCGACTGCCTGAAAGGTGAAAAAGGATATGCCCACGGGTATTGCCCAGTTCAAACCAGGCATGACAAAATGCAAACCTATTCTTTCAAGTCCAGTTATAACAATCTCGTTGATGAAATTATAGTATTTGAAAACCAGCAATGGTAGTAACGACAAAAGACCAAATATCCATATCATGCCATACCGTCTTTTCTTATCCTCATCAGACAGTGTCTTGGCTCCGTAGAAGGTGACGAATGTAACGAACAGCAAGACAACAGCAAATGCCGGCTTCCAATTCATATAGAGCAAATAGCTGATAATGATCAGATACCATTTCTTATATGAAGGGAATCTACTTGGTATCAGCCAGTAAAGGCCGAAAAGCAGAGGGAAAACGAGCCAGAAATTAAAACTGTTGAAGGGCATGATAAAAACCCTACTAATATGGATAAAGGTATCTCAAATCCATCATTATTACTCTGACAAAGAAATATCATCATAAGTCATAAAAGGATATGACTTTTGCAATAGTATATATTTATACTTATACTTAGAATCTGACACTTCGCAATCGTATTTATGGCTGCTACTTGTAACGTATTCTTTATATGGCCAGAATTTCAAATGGCGGACTTTTCTCGTCTTTCCTTCATAGAATTCCTTTAGTTTTTCATCATCACATTGAATGACTATAAACTTAAGTTCCGGGTAATTATATGCTTTCAAATCTCCGGGGATTAAATACTTATCATCCAATTGCTCGTTACACTGATCAAGAATTGTCAATAATTGCGCACAAGGAACTGCATTTAAGGATTGCGCATGAGGATATCCATATTCTGTTCTTTTAACTATTCCGTAACGATCTTTTGTCAGTCCATTCGTCAAAAAAATCAAAGAATTGATGGAATAGTAATCTGTCAGAGGAGTTCCCACATAAGCATCGAAATACTGGGTATCGGAATCTGAATGATAGTAGTTCTCAACCACTTCTTTTACAATTCCCCATTTTTTGTATGATTCGTAGGTTACAACTCCGAAATACAAGATGAAAAGCAACGCTACTATCTTGCTCCACAGTTTATTATTCAAATCTCTCGTACCTATCAGTTTCGTGAGGATGAGAATAGAGAAAAACTCTATACCATACAAAGCACGACCTCCGGAGCCATACAACATAGGAGGAATAAATGAGAAAAACAGGGCAATAAAGAGGAAAGCATTATTTTTGATTGATGCGATGATCCTTCTTTCTTTATAATAGAAGAAAAACAAACAGGCAAGCATTATATAGAATGCCTTCAGTTCCATAAGGTTACTTATCAATCTCCTTATAAGGTCAACCATGGATAAAGAGAATTCTCCATCGCTGAAGCCACCACGTGTTTGGATGGCCGGTGAGAAAGCATTTACAACAGAGAACGCCATGAATGTTAATACCAAAGCCAACAGGGGTTTAGTTATACGGTCCCGATGTAGGAGGAAGAAATAGAAGAAACAGGCTGCGGATAGAGCAAAGGAGAACATTTCATGCCCCATGCCACAGACTGCACCTGACAAAACCAACAATGCATATTGCCACCAAGTAGCTTGATGATGGTTCACAGTCCAGCGTAACACAAGTATAAAGGTTACAGCCCAAATAGAAGCCCAAAGATAGGTTCCTGCTCCAGCTGCCCAGTAATACAAACTAAATGTGCGGGTACCTTGGGTGAAAATGAATAAACATCCTACAATAGCCACCCAGCACTCTAAATATTTTTCTTTTCCTCGTGGAATACAATAATAACCTATATATAATATAAGGAAGAGGAAAACGAAGGTATTGACGATATCAAATGTCGTTTCACCCAATAAACCTGTATAAAGACGAATAAAGAATGTACAAGCTAATCTTCCATTATCTGTATAAGGAGTGTCTGTGAAATAAGATAAATAGGTGGCATGAAAAACTTGCCAAATCGAAGAATAGTGCTCTAAGCCATTAGCACCATGATAATACTGATACTCCAAATCATCATTGAAGAACGGCACAATGAGATTCATTGCATAGATGATTACCGTTACCAAGATGAGAAACAGTAATACCCAACGGGAGGTAACAATATTTTTGATAAATGATTTCATATCAGTTTTTTTTCGATATTGAAACGCGGGCGGTCTTTCACCTCTATATATATCTTACCTATATACTCACCTATAATTCCTAAACCCATCAACAATACTCCGGTACAGAACCAAATAGACATCACGATGGATGCCCAACCCAATGGGACATCACGGTATATTTTTTGGAAAATGACATAGACAAGAATCATCAAAGAAATGAGCACAAATAACACTCCTAACGAGAAAACCATTCGAACAGGTTTGACACTAACAGATGTAATGCCATCTAAAGCCAAGTTCACCAAACCGCTAAAAGAAAACTTAGTTGAACCGAGTTCCCGTTCTTTTCTATTATAATAGACTTCAGCTGACTGATAACCGATAAGGGGTACTAATCCTCTTAAAAACAGATTTCTCTCACGATACTTGGTGATTTCCTCGACAAAACGCTTACTCATCAGGCGGAAATCAGCATGGTTGTAAACCGTATTGACACCCAAGAAGTTCATGAACTTATAAAAAGCAAGGGCTGTATTCCTCTTAAACCACGTGTCGGTTTTGCGTTCCTTACGAACACCATAAACGACATCACACCCTTGCTGCCAATGTTTGATCATTTCAGGAATGACAGTATAATCATCCTGCAAATCAGCATCCATTGTCACGATGACATCGCCATAATCCTTAGCTACTGTCATCCCTGCCATTAGATTGTTTTGAAAGCCGACATTGGATGCAAGTTTAATTCCAGATACATATCTTCTTGTTTGATGCAACCTTTCAATGATAGGCCATGTGTTATCTGTTGAACCATTACTGGAAAACAGAATTAAGCTATCGGAGGTTATTACATGATCAGCAACCAACTGATCCATGAACGTTTCCAACTTATTCGTTGTATCTTCTAATACCGCCTCCTCATTGTAGCACGGTATAGAAATAACCAATCTGGGTATCTTCAAATTATCACTCATGCTCTTCCAAATATATCTTAATGCCTTCTTCAAGACTAATACGACTTTTCCACTCTAACAACTCCAGGTTCTTTGCAATGGGTGCAACAGCATACATTGTATCAAACTGCCGATAAGGGAACGCGCCCCAATTCGCATTGATGGTTTTTCCAGAAACTTTTTCCATGACCTGAGCCACCTCTCTCAGCGAATGACCTGTACCTGTTCCAAGATGGAACTGATAGTAAGGTTGATTGAACTGATCAAGGTGGTTAAGCAAGTTATAAAAGAAGTCTGCAATGTCGTCAACATGAATAAAGTCAAGAACCTGTAACCCTTCACTAAAGCTTACTGGAGTAGGAGCATCCAAGGCATCTGCCAAATAATCAAAGACTTTCTTCTGCTCGTTCTTCCTGCCATATGGGCTATAGACTATTAAATTGATCCATTTCCATTGACTTTGGGTTTGATAGAACTGAATGATGGGACGCACAGCAGTTTTTGAAGCCGAATAGAGGTTATTGGCAAAATACTGCTCATTTCCATATAAGAATTCTGTGAAAGTGCCTATATTTATGAAATAGCGACAGGATGTATGACTAAGAGCTTCAAGCAGTAGTGTTGTAAACAACACATTTGTCTGAATAATTTTCTGGGCATTCTCTGCATCACAACGACCATTAAACAGCGTAGCCATATGGATGACAACATCTGGCTGATAACCGATTACTTGCTCATTCCAATTACTATCATTTTTATTAATATAAGAAAGAGTCAATTCATTAAATAATCTGTCTGCCTTTTCCTTGTTACGGATGAGCAAGCAAATATCGCTATATCCCCTACTGCACAAATAAGGAACTAAAGTCTTGCCTACAAATCCTGTAGCACCTGTAATCAATACTTTCATCTTACTAAAAGATATAAGGAATTTGTTCTAATGGTAATCGGTCTGATTCGGCATCGTCATGTGGTTCAGGTATGATGTCCATCAACATCGACGTCCCTTCTGCCGCACCGTAAAAGGCCATCCACAAACCAGGAGCCAAAGTAAGGCGCTGGTAATTGTCTGTTGGTGACAATGTGACTTCTTCAAATTGTCCTCGTGTGGGACTTCCTTCACGATCGTCATAAATGACAAACTTTACAGCACCCATGACAACCACCAAGTTCAGCGTCATGCGGTTATGGCGCTTCCATCCCTTAGCCTCGCCATGGTGTATTTGCGTGAAGTAAGCCTCACCGAATCCAACGTACCCCTCATCAAAACTACGAAGGGCATGATACAAATCGCCCTTGGGATTCGGTATTTGTTTTAAGGGATGAAGAGTAACGCCTTCCATATTAAATTGCCCACTCAAGGTCTTGTTTACGTGCTTCAGAGACATAATCTGAAATCTGTTGAATAGTTAAATCATACAGATCTTTGTTTTTATCTACATAAAAAGCTTTATACCATTCGGCGATAAAACGAACACATTCATCATAATGAAGTGTGGAATGCCAATGAAGATATGCTAATGCTTTGTCGCAATTAAGCTTGAGCAATGTGGCTTCTTCAAAAGGCACATCTCCTGTAAGCTTGGCAGCCTTTTCCTTGTCTAATCCCCAAAGCTCGGCCAAATCCTGTACGAGTTCGAAAACTGTTTTTGTCTGTTCAGCACGTGGACCGAAGTTGTAGGCTTCACCATTCTTACTACGTCCTTCGGCCAAATACTGAGCTAAAGTTAAATAACCACTTAAAGGCTCCAATACATGCTGCCACGGACGAGTTGCCTTGGGACTGCGAATCTCAACGGTCTGGCCCTGTGAAAATGCTTTCACGCAATCTACTATAATACGGTCTTTTGCCCAATCGCCACCGCCAATAACGTTTCCAGCACGGGTAACACCGAACTTGATATTGGGCATAGACTTGATAAATGAGTGCCAATAGCTCTTAATTACCAGTTCTGCTGCTCCTTTACTACCAGAATAAATGTCTTTTCCACCTAAACGATCGGTTTCCCGGTAACCCCATATCCACTCTACGTTGTCGTAAGCTTTGTCGGATGTGATTAACACACATGTGCAATCCCATGTAATGTTCCTGATGGCATCACAAACGACAGCAGTTCCTGCAACATTGGTCGTAATCGTATCGAAGGGCTCTCGATAGGAAGTTAGTACCAGAGCCTGTGCAGCTAAATGAATGATGAAATCTGGTTTGACATCCTGCACAAAGGTGTTAAACTCTTCCTTGTTGCGGATATCACCAAAATGCTGATGAATCTTCATTTCCAACTGAAGGACTTCAAACATCGAAGGCTGTGTAGGAACATTTAATGAGTAACCATAAACATCGGCTCCTAACACGTGAAGCCATGTGGATAGCCATGATCCTTTGAAACCTGTATTGCCTGTTATCAGGACTTTCTTTCCTTTATAAATATTATTAAATGCCATATCTAATTGTCTATTTTACCAAACTTTCCAAGGAGCCTTGTCTTCATTCCACATTTTCTCCATCTCGATATTGTCGCGAAGCATATCCATCGGTTTCCAAAAACCGCGATGCTTATATGCCTGCATTTTACCGTCTTTTACCAAATTCTCCAAAGGTTGACGCTCGAACATTACTTGATCAGCATTATCTGGAAGATAAGAAAAAACTTCTGGCTCACACACAAAAAAGCCTGCATTGATCCAGTTTCCTTCACCGTCAGGTTTCTCTTCAAACGAGGTTACTTGATTGGTATTACTATCAATACGTACTGATCCAAACCGGTTGACTGGCTTGTAAACTGTCATGGAAATCGCCTTACCACTTGACTTGTGCCTTGCTATCGTGTCTGTAATATCCAAATCGGTTACACCGTCACCATAAGTCAGACAGAATGTTTCATTTCCAATGTACTTCTGAACCCTTTTCAATCTTCCTGCTGTCATGGTGTTTAGTCCTGTATCCACAATGGTTACTCGCCAATCCTCCGCATGCTTTTCCAACAATTGTACGGAATTGTCACGCAAATCAACCATCATATCAGTATTATGCATGAAATAGTTCATGAAATACTCTTTTATTATATACTGCTTATAACCAGCACAAATGACAAAATCCTTTATGCCGTGAGAGGCATAAATCTTCATGATATGCCATAGAATAGGCTTCCCCCCTATCTCAATCATAGGTTTGGGCATATACTGAGTCTTTTCTGAGAATCTGGTTCCAAGTCCACCAGCAAAAATGACCGCCTTCATATTTAGCTTCTTGATATTAAAATGACCCCGATACAGATAACAATAATCCCTGCAATTCTTGTTAATGACAAGTGCTCATTAAAGAGACAATAGCCAACAACTGCAGCTACCACATAGCCGATGCTCAAAAAAGGATAGGCAAAACTAACCTCTACTCTTGACAGCACTGCCATCCATAATAAGATACTAAGTGCATAACAAATCATAGCTCCCCATAACCATAGATTGGTGATTATCACGCCTATTTGGGAAAACATACCTGCCATATCTATCTCACCAACCTGCAACATCCCTTTGCGGATCAATAGTTGAGCTGCACAATTCAGGAGCACACTGGCAATAATCATTATTATATTCATCATTATATATAAATATATGTAACTTGGATCTTCCTAATTCTTCAGTGCTCTATTAAGATAATCCAATGAGGCGGAGCGTAATGAGGCAAGGGAACGCAGCTCTTGCTCCACATCGTACTCGGGATGGAGTTCCTGAGGAAGGGATGTGTTGGAATATACTATATGATCTAACAACCCCACTCCACTCATGAGGGAAGAGATACGGTCGTCGGCTTTCGATGATCCATCGGCCAAGGCAATGACGGGGCGGCCCAAATTCAAGGCAAAGGCTGTACCATGGAAAGAGGAGGAGGCCACCACGGATGCATTGTTCATTAACATCAAGAACTCTTCTATGCCTTTACCATACGACTTGGGAAGGCGGTATTCTTCACCATGGAAGGATGAGGGTAACTGATTCATGGCGATGACAGGCATCTGATATTGCTTCTGAAGCTGATGGAGTATCTGCGACATACTCTTGTCGGGATTATAGGTGTAGCCCAACATATAACAGAGGATGTATTTGTCGGGAAGTGATACAGGGGTTGCTTTCCGGGCAATGGCAGACCACTGGGACCGGTCTAACAACAAGGTAGGATCAAGGACAACGGTTGCTTCTCTTCCCAAGAGTTCCTTTATTACTGGTACTCCATTCTTTTCCCTGACTGAGATATGGGCAAACTTGGAAAGGTTCTCCCGATAGTCCGACTGTAACTGCTCGGGTATCGTCAATGAGGCAAAAGAGGAGGAATAGGATATTCTAAGTGCCTCTTCTGGTGCGAAATCCAACATATAGCTCATATCGCCTAACATGGTGTTGGGATTCCAAATCTGATCACTGCCAGCTACATATATGTCGTACAGTGGTGGATCTAGATGTAGGTCTTCGTAAGATACGAACCGTCTTGTGCAACGCATGTGCTGAATGATAAAACGGTTCAACAACTCCATCTTGCGGGGAGGACGTTGTTTAAGAAGTATAAGCATCCGATCAACGGTATCGCCCGGCAAATTGCGGAGCCACGAGCGGGAACGCTTACAGCCTCGGATATAGTGGAACTCATTGGGGTAGGCATAGTCGATGATCTGGGATTGAAAGCCCATGTTATCTATAACCTGCTGTAGGGCGTATGCCTGGAGAACAGATCCCCAGTTGGCCTGTCTGTATGTGGTTATGATTCCAACTGTTTTCAATTTCCTCGAAATATTAGATGCTATAGTAGAGGTAACCGATGAATTCGTGGAGAAGGTGCTGCCAGTCGGTCATGACCGAAAGGGAGGGCATCAGGTCGGACTTGTTCGTATTCTTCACGATGCAATCGGTGGCATAGCCGTCAACGGGGATTCCCTCCTGTTCGAAGGTCATCAACGCACGGCGCAAGTGTTCGGCAGAGGTGATGACCAGTGGACGCTCCTTTTTGAGCGAGTCGCCAATGAGTGCCAGAAGATAACGAGCGTTCTCACGGGTGGTCAGCGCTTTGTTCTCCAGAATGAGGTCTGCTGGTGACACACCGAAACGCTGTATATAAGCTCGCATAGCCTGTGGGTTGCCGTTCTGTTTCTCCGGATTATCATAGATCCTGTTACTGGCATCTCCTGCTATGACTAACTTTTGGATACTTCCTTTGCGGTACAGCTGGACACCTTCTAACAGGCGGTCAACACAAGGACCAAACTCAGGACGGGTACGCTCCTCATCCCATGAGCCGAAACCACCAAGTACGATGCCGTAGTGATAGACCTTCCCTGACTTTATCTCTGAAGTGCATCCTTTCAACCACATCGTTGACACGAGGTTGTAGATGGGACGAGAAGTGAAGAACAGTGCGAAAACAACTGCTGTAACCAGGAGGGTGTTCCTCGTGCGCTGCTTGCGGCGGAGCAGGTAGGCTGCCAGGAGCAGGAGGAGGAGGTAAAAGGCGGGAGAGGTGATCAAGATGAGAGATGAAAGATGAGAGATGAAAGATGAGAGATGAAAGGTCTAAGGGGTGTATGGAGCAAAGACTTCTTTTCCTTTCCTACTTATAGAAGCAGGACCATATGAAAACAGAAACGTCTCCACGTAGGAGCTTTTACAGGCTCGCAGAACGATCATCTGTCAACAATGACTGGGTGAAACCATGGACTATAAGAATTGTGCATGAAACGATGTCCATGTACGAGAAATGATAAATTATTGTCTTCTTATGTATATCATGATACCATGAGGAATAGTGCCTTGCTAATATTTCCCAGTCGAAAATCGGTGCAAAATTAATACTTAAATATGAGATAACCAAATAATATTGGGAATTATAGCGAAATCATCAACCATCAGCAAGACTCATCTTTTTAATATGCATAAACCTTCAAAGTCTTCATTATATTAAATGGCGATGAAAGGGTCAGGTTCCTGGCATCGTTGACAAAAGGATATTAAAACTGATATCTTAACTGAACTGTTATTCATTGATAATGATAGAATCTATATGGGTGGCGCGATATACGGAACGATTATTGTAACGTTTTAGGGTAGCGGGGCTGCCGTTCAAAAGGCCTGTGGCCGTTCAAGGGCGCTGAAGCGCGTTCAAGAGGGGCAAGCAGCGTTCAAAGGGGGGGCACACAGATCGCACAGATCTCACAGATTTATGGGGTCCCGCAGAAATGGCGGAAATTATCCCTTGTTCATCTTTGCTGGTAGAATTCTATCTACTATAACAAAAGGGCCATCAATATGAAATACGTATATCCACCTACGGTTGTGAGAGACCATCCGTCGAGCTTTCGAATGTATTTGACGCAATGTCATCGAAGTGGAACGGCCATAACAGTCTGCAAAAACAGCAAGCATTTTGATCTCGTCACGCATATTGTTAGCATAACGTATTGCCCCTTTTTCTGACAACATTGAATCAAGGAACAAACGTAACTCAACCATGTCTGCAAGTGCAGCATGACTAATTCTTACTTCATAAGTTTGCATAATCCTTGTGAACTAGAGATATCAACTCGTCAAAATATTCATCAACAGATACTGTACTTGACATCACTTGTTCTTTGGCAGTGGTTTTGTTCACTGATGTATGACGACTTACTTGGTTGTTGTAGGTACATGCTGGTTCTGATGCCATGGATGGGGAATCAGATTCTAATGGTTTATACTTTTTGCTCATGATATATCGGGGTTGTTATTTGTCACACGGAAAACACAGAAATTATAAATTCGCACACAGATCTCACAGATTTTTAATGGTCCCGCAGAATTTTTTAATTATTTGTCCCACAGAACCAACGGTCGGCGCTTTAGGGGAAGCCAAAGGGCAGAAATGGCGGAAATTTTTATTCTCACGCAGAGACGCAGAGGGTGCAGAGTTTTATAACGCACACAGATCCCACAGATCCCACAGAATTACAATTATTTGTCTAGTAGGTACTGGATATATTTGTCGGAAACATTGCCCATCTCGCTTTTATCGTATATGTAGAGTAACGTTATCTCATATACATCATCGTTTACCTTATTCAAGGTAAAAGTGATGACACGCATTCCTCCACTTTTACCGCCTCCTTTGGAAGCAACACCAAAACGAACCTTCCTAATGCCATTACCTAGACTAACACCCTGAAAAGGATTTTCCTTTATAGATTCAAGAAAACTACGATAATCATTAACCAGTGAATGATACTTCTTCTTATAACGCTTGAACTGACGCTCAAATTCCGGATGTGTATAGACAACGACCTTCATGCCTCTTCTTGTTCTAACTCTGACAGGAAATCATCAGCTTTTCGACCTACATGAGTATGATCAGCGGCGGCCTGACGCACATCTTTCACTGCCTTCTTAATTGTCTTTGCAAAGAGACAAACAGACTCTCTCGTCTCGGATGGTAACTGTAGCTCGTAAGCGCGCATCTCTGATTCGTGTTTATCAGCCTTTTCTTCTTCCAGGATTCGCTGGCGGAATGCTTTACGAACTCTTTTTGATTGAGACTGATATATTGACCAAAGCGCATCTAACGGAGAGACGCTATGATTATACGAAACCGCTGGCATTGGTTCCTTAACCATCTCTGAATCAGATGCTGGCTGGGGGTATTGTTTACGTTTCATTGGAAATCTTCTTAAGAATTATTGTTTTATTTCACACAGAAAACACTGAAATCACTGAAATATCTATTCTCACACAGAGACGCAGAGAGCGCAGTGTTGTATTCGAACACAGATTACACGAATCGCACTGATTTTAATATGTCCAGCAGAGAGAGCTGAATTGAAAATCGGCGCCTTCGGGGAACCAACGGTCACTCAAAGCAGAGCTGAGAAAAAAGCCAAAGCACGGAAATGTTTATAATCACACACAAATCGCACGAATTAAATTACCTGCATTTTTTGTCCCCATATCTGTGGGAAGCTTAAAATTTGTGTGAGGTTATAAAGATACGCTACGAATTGGACTAATAAATTCTATTTTTGGAGTTCACGAACGATGTCTTCAACGATGTACATATCACTGAAGGTGTAAAGGAGTGTGGATGGATCGTGCAATAGTTCGTTGGTCTTTGATGTATAGAAAACATCTAATGCGCATTCCGGTGTGATATTGAGACGCTCTGACAACAATGTTACGATCCGCCCTATCTTGTTCCACATTAATAAATCGCTCAACATTTTATTATATCTTATATGATT
This sequence comes from Prevotella sp. UBA3294, assembly GCA_002361535.1. Taxonomy (GTDB): domain Bacteria; phylum Bacteroidota; class Bacteroidia; order Bacteroidales; family Bacteroidaceae; genus Prevotella. The sequence continues at coordinate 50,414 of DETG01000121.1, read as the reverse complement.
CTATGAATGAGACACACTCGTCGATCACCTTTTGACTGGCAATGCATATTTGATTATTAGGCTGATGTCTTGACAACTCACGCAATGCTATTTCTAACGGCATCAAATTGGCCATATATGCCTCAACAACATCTATCACTCGGTCGTTAGCTACTCCACCTTCAATTACATCGTATTTTGCTACATTAAGAGTTCCTAATCGATTGGCTACAATATATTGAAGCCACTCATTGTCATACTGCTCAAAACAGTAATAGCTGAATTGCGACTGTACTCTGCTTATATCGAAATCATAAACATTTACAATGCCTACTTCTTCTCGAATTCGCTGCATTCGGTCAGCCCATGTTTCAGCCTGGCTTTTTATGTCGGTAACATAGAAGCCCTTACCAAAATCAAGTCGTTCTCTGCCTGCCGCTACAATAGGGTGCTCTATGATTGAGGTGCCACCATGGTATATTATCATGATATTACCTCCTTTAGTTTGGTCTCACGAATCTGAAGGGCTTGGATAATATCAGCGGTTACAACTTCACGACTCTGAGAATGAAGAGCCTCATAACTAGGATAAATAAGATCCCGGAACAGCTCTACACGTTTCATACGCCTATATGCTGCACTCGGAGTAATATTGAGTTTTCTTGACACAGCCTCAACGCAAGAAGAGGCAAATATATTTTGCAATTCTTCTTTTGAAGGATAGCAATATCCATTATCTGCCATAAGTCCTGTTGGGAAGCTGTTTATAGCTGCGGGAGCGGGTTCTTTGAGGGAATCGCCCTGAGGCTCAATGGGTGGATAGGGTTTCTTTGGCATAATTAATTAATCGGTCTAAGGGACTCAGTCGAAGGTTAAAGGGAGAGGTGCCGGCTTTCGATGACTTGCCAGTCGATGATCTGCCAGAGGGCGGCGAGATGGGCTTCTTGTTGATACGGTAGTTCGAGTAATGTAAACAAATCGGTGTAGTTTTATGTCACGTTGAGATTAAAGGAGCAAGGCTTTTCTGAGATAATCTAATGAGGCAGAGCGTAATGAGGAAAGGGAGCGCTGCTCTTGTTCCACATCGTACTCGGGATGGAATTCTGTGGAAAGGGGAGTGTTGGAATAGACAACATGATCTAACAACCCTACCCCACTCATGAGGGAAGAGATACGGTCGTCGGCTTTCGATGATCCATCTGCCAAGGCAACGATGGGGCGACCTAAATTCAAGGCAAAGGCTGTGCCATGAAAAGAGGAGGAGGCTACTACGGATGCGTTGTTCATCAACATCAGGAACTCCTCGATACCTTTGCCATACGACTTGGGAAGACGGAATTCTTCACCATGGAAGGATGAGGGTAACTGGTTCATGGCGATAACAGGCATCTGATATTGCTCCTGAAGCTGATGGAGTATCTGCGACATACTTTTGTCGGGATTATAGGTGTAGCCCAACATATAACAGAGGATGTATTTGTCGGGAAGAGATACAGGGGTTACTTTCCGGGCAATGGCAGACCACAGGGACCGGTCTAACAACAAGGTTGGATCAAGGACAACAGCTGCTCCTCTTCCTAAAAGTTCCCGAATGACTGATACACCGTTCTTCTCCCTTACTGAGATATGGGTAAACTTGGAAAGGTTCTCCCGATAGTCTGACTGCAATCGTTCGGGTATAGACAATGAGGCAAAAGAGGAAGAATAGGATATCCTGAGTGCTTTTTCTGGCGCGAAATCCAACATATAGCTCATGTCGCCTAACATCGTATTGGGATTCCAAATCTGATCGCTGCCAGCTACATAGATGTCGTACAGTGGGGGATCTTGATGTAGGTCTTCGTAAGATACAAACCGTCTTGTGCAATGCATGTGCTGAATGATAAAACGGTTCAACAACTCCATCTTGCGGGGAGGACGTTGTTTAAGAAGTATAAGCATCCGATCAACGGTATCACCCGGCAAATTGCGAAGCCACGAGCGGGAACGCTTACACCCCCTTCTGTAATGGAACTCGTTGGGATAGGCATAGTCGATGATCTGGGATTGATAGCCCATGTTATCTATAACCTGCTGTAGGGCGTATGCCTGGAGAACAGATCCCCAGTTGGCCTGTCGGTATGTAGTGATGATTCCTACTGTTTTCATGTGAAAGCGGCTATCTATAAACTATAGTATAGATAGCCAATAAGTTCATGTAAAAGGTATTGCCAGTTATTCATCACTGATAATGATGGTAACAGGTTGGTTTTCTGTCTCTCCTTAACGATGCAATCAGTGGGATAGCCATCGGCGGGGATCCCTTCCTGCTCGAAGGTCATCAGGGCTCGGCGCAGGTGTTCGGCAGAGGTGATGAGCAACGGATGCTCGTGCTTTAAAGAGTCACCTAACAGCTGTAAAAGGGTTTTGGCATTCTCACGAGTGGTCAAGGCTTTATTCTCTAAGATCAGATCAGCCGGTGCCACCCCGAACCGTTGTATGTACTCCCGCATGACAGAAGGATTACCATTCTGTTTATCCGGGTCATCGTAGATCCTGTTGCTGGCATCCCCAGCGAGGACTAACTTCCGGATCTTTCCTTTTCGATAGAGTTGGATACCTTCTAACAGACGGTCAACGTAGCCACCAAACTCAGGACGTTGCCGCTCCTCATCCCATGATCCGAAACCACCTAAGACGATGCCGTAGTGATAGACTTTACCAGATTGGAGTTCTGTAGTATAGCCTTCTGTCCATTTCTCTGACACATAGTTGTAAATAGGTGGGAAAGTGAAGAACAGCAATAGGACGACAGACAGTACTAACAGAACCTTTTTCGTTCGATGCTTGTGGCGGCACAGATAGGCAGACAGGAGCAGTACGAGAAGGTAAAAGACTGGAGATGTAATAAGGGTCGTCACGCGGAAAGCACAGAAAACACAGAAACGCTCAAGAGATAGGGAACCCGGATTACACGGATCTTACTGCCTGTACGGCAGAACACGAATCTCACGGATCTCACGAATGCTTCAGCTTATTCAGCGATAAGATTGCCTGAGTCAGCGGGGCTTCAAAGCGTAATGGAACGGCAAAGAGGCGGGTACATGTTTTTCCTATCCTACTTTGGAAAGCAGGACGGCAGTTTAACAGGTACGCCTCCGCATAGGAGCCTGAATTGGCTCGCAGAACGTTGTGCTGTTAACGATGACGGGGAAAAGAATGGGGTAAAATAAAAGGGTACGCTACAGGTCAGACCTGAGCGGACTTTCTACTGGTAACAAATTATCTTTTATATATCATGATATCATGGGGTTGCGCCCCTGTTCTATTTCCCTGTCATATTTACGATGCAAAAGTAATGATTATTTCTGAAACTTCCAAATAAAAAGCGGTTAAATTAGTCGCGCCGGAAGAGATCACGTGTATATACCTTGGACTCAACATCGTCAAGGACGGGATCGTAGCGGTTGGCGATGATGGCATCACTCTGTGTCTTGAACTGATCCAGATCGTTGACGACCCTACTTCCGAAGAACGTGGTTCCATCGGGAAGAGTGGGTTCATAGATAATCACTGTGGCTCCCTTCGCTTTGATACGTTTCATCACACCCTGAATGCTGCTCTGACGGAAATTGTCGGAATTGGACTTCATCGTAAGACGGAACACACCGATGGTGACATCCTTCTCTGCCTCCACTGCATAACGGCTACCTGTGGTATAATCGTAATAGCCCGCTTTCTTCAGAACCTGATCGGCAATGAAATCCTTGCGTGTACGGTTACTCTCCACGATAGCTGTCATCATCTGCTGCGGCACATTCTCGTAGTTGGCCAACAACTGTTTGGTGTCTTTCGGCAGACAATAGCCACCATAGCCAAACGACGGGTTGTTATAGTGGGTACCGATACGTGGATCGAGACCGATACCCTGAATAATGGCCTGAGCATCCAGACCTTTCACCTCGGCATATGTATCCAGTTCATTGAAGTAGCTCACCCGTAAAGCCAGATAGGTATTAGCGAAGAGTTTCACAGCCTCAGCCTCTTTCATACCCATGAAGAGAACAGGGATATTTTTATAAAGGAGAGAAGTGAGAGGTGAGAAATGAGAGGTATGATTACCACTATGATCCAAGCTCTGGGATTGGGATACATCTTTGGGGGTATTCTCGGGATGCCCTATGGCACCTTCTACCAAAAGGGAGGCGAAGGTCTCAGCCGCCTTCTTCATCTTCTCTACATCGGTCACCTTCTGGATGGCCTCATTCTCCTCTGGGAACTGGGAAATCAGTTTAGGGTATCCCACAATGATACGCGAGGGATAAAGGTTATCGTAGAGGGCTTTGCTCTCACGAAGGAACTCGGGAGAGAAAAGGAGATTGAATTTTTTCGCCCCCTTCTGGGCATAGCGGAGATAGAGGGAACGGCAATAGCCCACGGGGATGGTACTCTTTATCACCATCACGGCATCGGGATTCACGGAGAGGACGAGATCGATGACATCCTCTATATGGTGGGTGTCGAAGAAGTTCTTAATGGGGTCGTAGTTCGTCGGGGCAGCGATGACCACAAAGTCAGCATCCCGGTATGCAGCTGCGCCATCGAGGGTGGCAGTAAGGTCTAGCTCCTTTTCTGTCAGGTATTTCTCAATATATTCATCTTGAATCGGTGACTTCCTCTGGTTGATCAGATCCACTTTCTCGGGAATCACATCCACAGCGGTCACTTTGTTGTGCTGGGCCAATAAGGTCGCGATGGACAAACCGACATACCCGGTTCCTGCTACTGCAATTTTCATAATTCTTACCTTTTAAAATGTTAAACGTAACGAATAGCGGTGCAAAGGTACAACTTTTTGTGAAACAAAACAAATCAAAGGGATTATTTATTCATTTTCGGGGGCAAGCAGATCCTGCGCATATAGAATGATTATTAAAGTTGCAGCTGGATGCTGAGGCACTGTGGTGACAGCGACAACTGGTAACACTCAGGATGCTGAGGAAACAATTTGTCACCTAACCAGTACGAGAATTCGGTAGAGAGGATGCCGATGGCAGCCCCCGCCGCCACATCCTCCCAGTGATGACGGTTCCTTCGGATCCGATCAAGCGACACCGCCGTTGCCACCGCATAGCCTGCCACGCATACCCAGGGCGTTTTCTGGTGATACTCCTTATACAACACCTGTGCTCCCGAGAAGGCAATGGCCGCATGTCCTGAGGGAAAGGAATGGTTGTCTGTTCCATCGGGACGTTGTCGATGCACCATCTCCTTGAGGGAATAAGTAAGTCCGGCTGTCATCACCGTAGAGAGACCGGCATTCACCAACAGATGCTGCCAATCGCTCCTACCCTCCACCCCTCCGATTTTCATGACTACCACCGTACCGATAGGGATCAGTCGAAAGATATCGTCTGGTCCGTCACCATGGTAACTCTTTTGTGCAAAGGACATCGTGGAGAAACAGAGCATGGTGAGAAAAGTAAGTATTATTCTCTTCATGCAGCAAAGATAGTGTTTTTTCATGAAAATGTTTTGCATTTCGCACGACTTTTTGTAACTTTGACTTCGTCGAAGCTACTCGGTCTCGGAAATGATAAGAAAAACAAGCTTTCCTTTTGCATTTCGCTCAACTTTTCGTATCTTTGCGACAATAATCGCTGAGTTACAATGCACTCATCATCAAACAAATTACTAAAATGAAAAGGAATCTGCTATTCACCCTCTGTCTGTTCGTCCTCACCCTGAATGTATGGGGAGGTAAGGTGACACCCACACAAGCCCAAGCCAAAGCCGAGTCATGGCTCAAGGAGTCACTTAGTAACAAATCCTCTCAAGGTCGTCGTGCCAGCAACATTCAGATACCGTCTGTCAAACAGTCGTATGTGGCAGAAGACGAAGTGCTGTACCTATTTAATATCGGTGATAGCGAAGGCTTCGTGATCGTCTCGGGTGATGATCGCACCGAAACCATTTTAGGCTATGCCGATGAGGGATCGCTCAGCATAGAGGATGCGCCCGAGAATGTGAAAGCGTGGCTGAAGGAATACGAACGACAGATACACTGGATACAGGAGCATGGTGTAAATGTCAGTAGCGGCACAAGGAGGGCGGCCAAGGCAACCATCAATCCTTTATTGTCCACCACATGGAACCAGTATTCCCCCTATAACCTCAAGCTCAGTTTCCCGGAATATTTCGGTAACCAGCTGTGCCTTACTGGTTGTGTGGCCACCGCCATGGCACAGTTGATGTACTATCACCGATGGCCCACTGCAGCCTGCTCTGCCATTCCCGACTATACCATTGAGGCAGATCAGACAGGCGATGGGAAAGCACATACTTTCAGCGGGCTACCAACCACCACGTTCAGCTGGAGTACGATGAAAGTCAGTTATGCCAATAATGAGACCAACGCCTCGGCACAGGCCGTTGCCACGTTGATGCGTTACTGCGGACAGTCGGTAGAGATGAACTATGGCCTCAGCGGCTCTGGTGCCTCCAGTGCTGAGGCCGCCGAAGCATTTAGGAATTATTTCGGGTATGATGAGGATGTACGGTGCCTCTCACGTGACCGATATGAAGCAGCAGAATGGGATGATATGATGTACAAGGAGCTCCAGAAAGGACGGCCTGTTCTTTATAGCGGTTCCACCTCTGACAATTATGGTCATGCCTTTATCCTCGACGGTTACAAAGACGGAAAGTATCATATCAACTGGGGATGGGGAGGTAATATGAACGGACATTTCCTGCTCTCCGTGGCTGACCCCAACGATGAAAGCCTCACGGATCCCACACAAGGCACAGAAGCATACGCCTACGACCAAGATGCCGTGATTGGAATCCAAAAGCCGGATGGAATCAATGAAGCAGACCGAAGACTCACGATCACAGAAATTGGTCTATACGATAATGAAGACTATGTCCTATCCTACAAGGTCGAGAACCAAAGCGGTATGAGCGGCACCTACGATCTTGCCATCGGTGTAATCGATCGATCTGGAAATGTTCTCAGAATCCTTACCGAATTGACCTCAGGCTATACAATGCCAACTAATTCATGGTATGGTGGAGGAGCCATGCCACAAAGGACGTCTAACGATCAAGAGAATCTGTTACTGACCATTGTCTGCAAGCTTTCCTCTGCCAGCAGCTACCAGTCATGCATCGGTTGGGAGGATCATATCATGATGGCTAAACCTGAACATTATTATAATAATGCATTCACCCTTGTTCCCTATGTCAAGAGCGGCATAGCCACCGGCATCCATTCTTTGCAACAAGATACCGCTACACCCACTTATTACCTATTAAACGGCATGAAGATGAATAAGCCTGGAAAGGGGATTGTGATTGTGAATGGAAAGAAAGTGGTGAATTAAAAGAGGAGAGAGGAAAGAGGAAAGAGGAAAGAAAAGAGATTACTGACCCCGCCCCCAACCCCGCCCCTACAATGGGCGGGGAGCCCCAAAGGCCAAGCCCTTAGTGGTAATCATACCTCTCAGTTCTCACCTTTCAGTTCTCAGTTCTCACCTTTCAGTTCTCAGTTCTCACCTCTCAGTTCTCAGTTTTATGTACTTCGTTCCATAATTTTCGTCACGACTCGGCCAAACGTGCAAGCACGAAGGCACTCGTTGCTCCGATAATTCATTTCACTCTCGCCTCTTCGATTCCTCTGAAGCCATTAATAAAATCGCGTGCCGTCATGCGTCTCTTTCCTGTTAGTTGCAATTCAAGAATCTCAATACACCCATCAGCCACCTTTATATACAATCTGTTTTTGTCAATGATCAATGAGCCTGTCTGTAATACATTATTTTTACGTTTCTTCAAGACCCTCTTATAAGGACTAAGAGGTATAGGAAAACTGCTAAGAGAAGCCTTAAACACTTTTAATTGAGAACCTTGATCATTTGCACCCCCAAGAATCGTTGTCCATGCGCCAGGATACGGGCTCAATCCACGAATGAAATTGTATACACTTTGGGCACTATTATCCCATGATATCCTGCAATTTTCTCGAAATATTTTTGGAGCAGTTCTTAATGCCCCCCCGATACTGTTATTCTGTTGATATCCTCGTAACAAACCTTTTCCTTCAAGAATTGCGTTAATAGTTTGTTTAGCAATTATTGCCCCTTTTTTCATCAATTTTAAATATATATCATTTGCATTGTCCTTGGGGGTGATATGGCATCGACTCTGCTTAATGATCCGTCCCGTATCGATGTCGTGATCGAGGAAGAAAGTGGTGACTCCCGTTTCTTTCTCACCATTGATCACCGCCCAGTTGATGGGGGCAGCCCCCCGATATTGGGGCAATAGGGCCGCATGTACATTAAACGTTCCGAAGCGGGGCATGGCCCACACCACCTCGGGCAGCATGCGGAATGCCACCACCACCTGTAGATCAGCCTGATAGCCACGAAGCTGTTCCACAAATTCTGGGTCTTTCATCTTCACGGGCTGGAGGACGGGAAGGCCGTGTGCCAGCGCATATTTCTTCACCTCAGAAGGTTGAAGGGTGTCCTGATGACGACCCACAGGTTTGTCGGGCTGCGTCACCACAGCAACCACGTTATATCCGCCTTCCACCAAGGCCTGCAGGGTGCCCACGGCAAACTCGGGCGTTCCCATGAATACGATTCTTAAGTCTTTTTTGTTCATTCCATTTCATGTTAAAATGATTGAAGAGGAGAGAGGTCTCATTCGGCGGATAGATCCGCGACAAGCTGCCGATAGGTAGCATACATGTGGGTACGGGATATATAGCCAATGAGATGGTTTTCGGAATCGAGCACAGGAAGCATCGGGGCATGTGTCCTCTCAAACACCTTCATCACCTCCTCCATCGGATCGTTCACGCCGAGGATTGCTGCAGGGTCTGCCATCAGCTGTCGCACTGTGAAGTGACTGTACAGTTCTGTGCGGAACACGATATGTCTGATCTTCGTGATATCTACCTCGCCGAGGAAAGTACCTGCATCATCCAATACAGGCAGCTGGTTCGACCTACTGCGACTGAGTGCATGCACAAGTGCACCGAGTTTCATATCGGGATGCACCGAGGTAAAGGTATGATCGATGATACTTTTCAGCGACATCAATGTCAGTACGGCACGATCGGTATGATGCGTGATGAGGTTTCCTTCCCGTGCCAGTCGCATGCCATAGATGCTATGCGGTTCAAAGATGATGATCGTAAGATAGGCGAAGATGCTTACTACCATCAAAGGGATGAACAGCTGGTAGCCGCCTGTCAGCTCGGCAATCAGGAAGATTCCCGTGAGTGGTGCATGCATCACTCCCGCCATCACTGCTGCCATACCTAACATCGCGAAGTTTCCTTCCGGGATATATACCCCGATCTGTTCGATATTCCACACCCTCGCAAAAAGGAAGCCGCCGAAGGCACCGATAAACAACGACGGTGCGAACGTTCCTCCGCAGCCGCCTCCTCCGTTGGTGGCTGAGGTCGCAAAGACCTTCGTAAGCAGTACCAAGGCGATATACAGTACCAACAAGTGCCCGCTACCGTAGAACAGTGAATTGTTAAGAATGGTATTCCAATCGGCTTCGGTCTTTCCGTTCAACAGGATGTTGATACTGCTATATCCCTCACCATAAAGAGAGGGGAAGAGGAAGATCAGCGTACTCAGCACCACACCGCCCAGCAGCAGTTTCGCGTAGTGGTTGTCTCCCAACCGTGAAAAGATGTTCTCGCAGGCCGTCATCATCCGAATGAAATACAGACTGATGAGTCCGCCGAACACACCTAATAATATATATGCAGGGATCCGTTCCAGTTCCCAAGTGTTGGCATTGGTGAAGGTAAACAACGAGTCGCTACCGTTGAACACATAACTGAAGAGCACCGCCGTGACACTCGACACCAGGATGGGCAGCAGCGAAGCCATGGTCAGATCGATCATCAACACCTCCAAGGTGAAGACCAGACCGGCTATCGGGGCCTTGAAGATACCGGCGATGGCCGCCGATGCCCCACACCCCACCAGCAGCATCAGTGTACGGTTGTCCATCTTGAACAGTTTTCCGAGGTTACTGCCGATGGCCGAACCTGTCAGTACGATAGGAGCCTCTGCTCCCACTGAGCCGCCGAAACCGATTGTGATAGCCGAGGCTATCACCGAGCTCCAGCAGTTATGACTGCGCAGTCGGCTCTGTTTCCGTGAGATGGCATAGAGGATTCGGGTGATTCCGTGGGATATATTATCCTTCACCACATACCGCACGAACAAAGAGGTGAGATAGATTCCGACGACAGGATAGACCAGATAGAGCCAGTTGAACGATGTGTTATCGAAGCTCGCCGTGAGCAGGATGCCGATCTCGTCGATCATCCAGTGGAGCACGAAGGCCGCCACGGCGGCAAACAGTCCTACGAAAAAGCTCAACAGTAGGGTAAACTGTTTGTCGGTGATGTGGGTTTCGCGCCATTGGAGGAAGCGTTGCACCCATGAAAGATGCTGACGATCTGTTGTATATCCGCTCATTTCCTGATAATAGTAACCACCCCGTCGTGGGTAAGTTTAATGATGCTCGACGGTGTGTGTGGCTTATGTTCCTGTCGGCGTGACCAGCAGACATAGTCAACGGCATTCAACAGCTGTTCGCTGATATCACAGAAATTCTGTGCCGCAGGCTCCCCACTGATATTGGCACTGGTGCTCACTAAGGGTTTCTGGAAGCGGTAGCATAGCTGTTTCGAGAACGGTTCTTGTGTGATGCGCATGGCGATGCTTCCATCGGCAGCAATGAGATTGGGTGCGAGGTTCACGGCATTGTCAAGAATCACCGTGGTGGGTTTCGTTGACAGTTCCAACAGATCCCATGCCACCTCAGGCACATTCCTGACATAGCGCTGTAACCGCACATCACTATCCACCAGACAGATCATCGCCTTGGAGTCGTCACGTTGCTTGATGGCATACACCTTTGCCACAGCCTCGGCGTTGGTAGCATCACAGCCGATGCCCCACACCGTATCCGTGGGATAGAGGATCACCCCCCCGTTTCGCAGCACTTTCACAGCCGCCTCAATGTCTTGTTGTTGATTCATAGGGCGCAAAGTTAGCCTAAAATGCTGGAATAACAAAATAAAACCCGTGTTTTTTACGAAACGGAAGGAAAAGAAAGACAAAAAGGGGAATGATACAGAAATAGTGCAGAAACGTTGCACAACTTGAGCAAGACCTTTGCACTGGTTGTGCAACACATCTGCACAAGTTGTGCAAAGCCTCTGCACAAATCGTGCAACGCAACAGCGTTACTGTATTCTGCCGATGTTACAATTCCCAGCCGATGGCAGAGGCACCGAGAATGGCTGCGGAAGCTCCATCCAATCCACTCACTAAGAACTTGGCCTTTCCCTTGAAGATCTTGAGCACATGTTCTTCGTAGCTCCGTTTGATCGGATCCATGATGAGATCACCAGCCTTTGTCATACCACCGAAGAAGATGAATGCCTCGGGAGAGGAGAAAGCAGCGAAGTCGGCACAGGCCTCACCCAGCATCTCTCCCGTGAACTCATAGATCTCTTTGGCCAGCTTGTCACCCTTGCCTGCTGCAATAGACACATCAAGAGAGGTGATCTTTTCGGGATCCAGTTCACGCAACAGAGAAGGTTCCTGGGTTGTAGATAACAGTTCACGAGCCGTGCGGGCCACACCCGTTGCCGAGCAATATGCTTCTAAGCAGCCAGTACGACCGCATCCGCAGGAGCGTCCGTTCTCACGGCGCATCACCACATGTCCCAGTTCACCGGCAAAGCCATCGCAACCATAGACCAGCTGTCCGTTGATCACAATACCGGAGCCCACACCCGTTCCCAACGTGATGACGATGAAATTCTTCATTCCACGGGCAACACCGTAGATCATCTCACCCACGGCAGCAGCATTGGCATCGTTGGTCAATCCGACAGGAATATTGTTCAATCTTTCACTGAACATCTTGGCCAGAGGCACCACACCGTCGTGTGCCCATGGGAGGTTCGGTGCAAACTCAATGGTTCCGCTATAGTAGTTTCCGTTAGGAGCTCCGATTCCCATCGCCTTAATGGTATCGATGCCGCCCACCTGGTCGATGATCACCTGCAAGGCTTCCACACAGGCATCCACATAGTCCTCCACTTTGTCGTAGCCCTGAGTCTTGATGGCTGTGGTAGCCTTGATATCACCACGAGCATCAACTATTCCGAACACGGAGTTCGTACCTCCTAAATCCAAGCCGATCACATACGGCTTCATCTCTGTTTGATTATTCATCTTTCGTATTGTTTTTAGTTGTTAGAATCATTCTTTCTCTGAATAGGTTATTTGAATCCTGCTGATTCAATATGCAAAGATAATGAAAAAGTTATGATATACCCGTTACCAAGAAAAGTTATTTCCGTCATTTAACAAAAATTCGTAGAAGATCTTTAAAAACAAAGGGTCATAGTCCAATATCTCGTAACTTTTTATTACCTTTGCACCCGATATGCCATTTGCGTTTCATATTGACATAGTAAATTTAGTATTTAAGGGAATACTGATCGGGATCATCGCCAGTGCGCCGATGGGACCTGTAGGTATCTTGTGTATTCAGCGAACCCTGAACAAAGGCCGTTGGTACGGCTTCGTGACCGGTATCGGTGCCGCCGTGAGTGACATTATCTATGCGCTCATCACCGGTTTCGGTATGTCGTTCGTCATGGACATGATCAACAATGCCCACTACCAATACCTACTACAGGTGTTCGGTAGTATCATGCTGCTCTGTTTCGGTATTTACTGTTACCGCAGCAATCCCATGAAGAACATGCATGTGAGTGGCAAGCAGAAAGGATCGCTCATACACAATGCGGTGACAGCATTCTTCGTCACCTTTTCCAATCCCCTGATTATCTTCCTCTTCATCGCCATGTACGCACAGTTCACGTTCGTTGTGCCCAACCACCCCATTGAGATGTGTTTAGGTTATCTGAGCATCCCGTTTGGAGCGTTGCTGTGGTGGTATGGCCTTACATGGCTGGTGGATAAGATCCGTGGAATTTTCGACACGAGTGGTATCCTTATAATAAATAAGGTGATTGGGTCCATCGTGATTATCTTTTCCCTCATTGTTCTCTTTGGAACAGTGTTTAACCTGTATCAGCTACCGCACTATTAGTTTAGAGTTCATATAGTACATGTTTGTATCCCAGGAGTTAAGAAAGAAAAATATCGCTGAATACCTGTTGTATATGTGGCAGGTAGAGGATTTGATACGTGCCTACGGTTGTTCACTAAGTAGGATCCGCCGGGAATATATCGAGCGGTTCGACTATTCGGAAGAGCAGAAGGAGGAGATGACCGACTGGTACGGCGACCTGCTAAGGATGATGAACCAAGAAGGTTGTCGTGAAAGCGGACATCTGCAAATCAACCAGATCGTCTTGCAGCAGCTCGTCGAACTGAATGCCCAGTTGCTTTCCAGTAGTAAGTTCCCCTTCTACAACAGTGAGTATTATAAGGTTTTGCCCTTTATTGTTGAACTGAGGCAGAAGAAAGGAGACGGGAAACAGGAGAGTGAGATCGAGACCTGTTTCAATGCGCTGTATGGTGTGATGATACTCCGTCTGCAGAAGAAAGAGATCAGTCAGAACACCCTGCATGCCATCAAGGAGATCACCACCTTCATTGGGATGCTCAGCGACTATTATCAGAAAGACAAAAACGAAGGAATAGAATTCGAATAAGCTTATGAGGATATTGATTACCGGCTGTAATGGCCAACTCGGCAACGAGATGCAGTTGCTCGAGAAAGAGAATGCGCAACACACTTGGTTCAACACCGACGTGGCAGAGTTGGACATCACCAACCAGCTGGCCGTGGAACAGTTCGTGGCAGAAAAGAAAATAGACGGTATCGTGAACTGCGCTGCCTACACCGCCGTGGACAAGGCTGAGAGCAACAAGGAACTGTGTACCAGTCTGAACACCGTGGCTCCCGCCTACTTAGCTGCTGCCATCGAGAAACGGGGTGGATGGATAATCCAGATCTCCACCGACTATGTGTTCAACGGTACGAAGCATACACCTTATGTGGAGACCGACACTCCTTGTCCCGACAGTGTCTATGGTTCGACGAAACTCGCCGGCGAGTTAGGCGTGCAGAAGTTCTGCAAGAACAGTGTCATCATCCGTACGGCATGGTTGTACAGCAGTTTCGGTAATAACTTTGTGAAGACGATGATCCGTTTGGGTAAGGAGAAGGAACAGCTGGGCGTGATCTTTGATCAGATCGGTACGCCGACGTATGCCCGTGACTTAGCTGTCGCTATCATGACCATCATCAACAAAGGTATCATTCCAGGAGTATATCATTTCTCCAATGAAGGCGTGACCAGCTGGTACGACTTCACGAAAGCCATCCACCGCATTGCCGGCATCACAAGTTGTCGGGTGAGTCCTTTGCACACCGAGGAATATCCCACTCCAGCCAACCGTCCGCACTACTCCGTGCTCGACAAGACGAAGATCAAAGCCACCTTTGGCCTCGACATCCCCTACTGGGAAGAGAGCCTGAGGGAATGCGTAAGCAAAATGAGAGATGAGAAATGAGAGGTATGATTACCTTCAAGATCCGAATAAGTCATCAGATAACAATTCTGAAAAAGTGATAAGATAAGAGTATTGTGAATCAAGAAATAGAACGTAGGCGAACATTCGCCATTATATCGCACCCCGATGCCGGTAAGACCACTCTTACGGAGAAGTTCCTGCTGTTTGGAGGACAGATACAGGTGGCGGGTGCCGTGAAGAGTAACAAGATCAAGAAGACCGCCACTTCCGACTGGATGGATATCGAGAAGCAACGTGGTATCTCAGTAAGCACCTCTGTGATGGAGTTCGACTACACCCCAGAGGAGTCGGGTATTGAATATAAGGTGAATATCCTCGACACCCCGGGACACCAAGACTTCGCCGAAGACACTTACCGTACGCTGACAGCCGTTGACTCTGCCATTATCGTTGTCGATGGGGCGAAAGGTGTGGAGGCACAGACACGAAAACTGATGAATGTCTGTAGGATGCGGAACACGCCAGTTATTATCTTCATCAATAAGATGGATCGTGAAGGGCGCGATCCTTTTGACCTCTTGGATGAGTTGGAACAAGAACTGGAAATCAAGGTACGTCCCTTGTCGTGGCCTATCAACCAAGGTGCGAAATTCAAAGGTGTTTATAACATTTACGAGAACAAGCTCGACCTCTTTACTCCCGACAAGCAACGAGTGACGGAGAAGGTGGAGGTAAGCCTCACCCCCAACCCCTCTCCAACGGGCGAGGGGAGTAGTCACCTGTATGTTGATGATGTGATTGGAGAACAAGATGCAGAGAAATTACGCGAGGATCTTGAACTGGTGGATGGTGTTTATCCGGAGTTTGACGTGGAGACCTACCGTAGTGCGGAGGTTGCCCCCGTTTTCTTCGGCTCAGCCCTGAACAATTTCGGTGTACAGGAGTTGTTAAACTGCTTCGTGGAGATAGCACCGAGTCCCCGCCCTACCAAGGCAGAGGAGCGCATGGTATCGCCAGAGGAGCAGAAATTCACCGGCTTCATCTTCAAGATCACGGCAAACATCGATCCGAACCACCGTTCATGTATTGCATTCTGTAAGGTGTGCAGTGGTAAGTTCGTACGAAACCAGCCTTATTTATTGGTACGTCAGGGCAAGACCGTTCGTTTCTCCTCGCCTACCCAGTTCATGGCCCAGCGTAAGAGCACCATCGAGGAAGCCTATCCAGGTGATATTGTAGGATTGCCCGACAATGGTATCTTCAAGATCGGTGACACCCTGACAGAAGGAGAACAGCTGCATTTCCGCGGTCTGCCCTCCTTCTCTCCCGAGATGTTCAAATATATCGAGAATGATGACCCGATGAAAGCCAAGCAGCTGAATAAAGGTATCGACCAGCTGATGGACGAGGGAGTGGCCCAGATGTTTGTCAACCAGTTCAATAACCGCAAGATTATCGGAACGGTGGGACAGTTACAGTTCGAGGTGATCCAGTACCGTTTGGAGAACGAGTATAATGCAAAATGCCGCTGGGAGCCTGTCCATCTGTACAAGGCATGCTGGATAGAGGCCGATGATGAGAAAGAGCTGGAGGCCTTTAAGAAACGCAAATACCAATATATGGCCAAGGACAAAGACGGGCGCGATGTGTTCTTAGCCGACTCCGGCTATGTACTGCAGATGGCCCAGCAGGACTTTGAGCACATCAGATTCCACTTTACCAGTGAGTTTTGAGAAGAGAGATAAGAGATGAAAGACGAGAAATTAAATCATATTGATGAGGAGGATGAGAAGCCCATATATGATGAGAGCGCATTGAACGACAGCGACACCACCCCATGGTTCGGTGTTCAGCTTTTCGGTCTGCGCCCCAAGGAAATGGCTGATTACCTGATTGCGAATGACGTAGAATCGTTTTTCCCTATACAAGATGTTGTTTTCATCGACCGTAAGGGGAAGCGCCGTCATGAGCTGCGTCCTGTAGTCTCCAATCTGATCTTCATCAAGAAGACCATGACTGACAAGCTGCTGCAGGAACTGATGGAGCAACGCTACAAAGGACATTTCTACATCATCCGTAAGACCCGTGGCAGTAGCATATTCTATCAGATTCCGGCCCGTCAGATGCAGGAGTTCATGATTATGTGCAACCCCGAGCTCCTCTTGAAAAAATACCTCAGTGAGGATGAGGCAAAACTAAAGAAAGGGGACCGTGTGATGGTGACACACGGTCCACTGAAAGGTCTATCCGGTCGTTTGGTTCGCTCCAGCGGCAAATACTACCTTCTCAAGGAGATTCCCGGTATGGCCGTCATGATGAAGGTGACCCGCTGGTGCTGTCAGAAGATGGAATAGACGAGACGAGAGTGATTCACCACTCTCATCTCACCACATATTTCTTTCCCTTATAGATATAGATACCCTTCGAAGGATGGGCGACCCGCTGTCCTGACAGGTTATAGACGTTGCCGTCAACATGGTCATCCACCGCATTCCATACAGGTGACACAATACCAGTTGCTTTCCTCCGTGCCTCTACGGAGAGACTACAACCCCAGAACACACTGGGAGTCATCTCCTGCTCCGTACCGTCTTTTTTTGTCAGGATCACCCGCTTCACTCCGATAGCGTAGGCCTGTGACTGGGTATATTGCAACGTGACACGTCGAATCTTCGTGCCCAGTTTAGAGGCATCGAAGGTGACGGTAGTTGACAAGCTGGACGAGGACACCGGCTGATAGGTTTCTTTTCCATCACTGGCACCATACACCTTCACCTGCAGGAGATCATTGGCAGGCACCTCTCCCAACTCAACGGTAACACTCTGATAATCATTCGTTACGATCTCGCTATTGACAAGGTTCAGTTCCTGCCATTGTCCATAATAATTGACCGTATAGCTTAACTCATAATCATCCACGGTGGGAATCATCGCCTGGAAACTGTCGCCATAGAAAGCCTGCGTCATTGCCTCCACCAAGTCTGGTTGCTGGAAGGCAGGAAGTGATCTCGGCATTCCGTCGGAGAGCCCCATCCAATAGAATGTACCGATATGATTCTCCTTACACTTCTCTATGAAATAGCGCATGAAGGCAATCATATTCTCACGACGGTCAGTATAGTCGGTGCCTGCATCAACATTACTCGTTCCCCATTCCCCAAAAATCACAGGCGCCCCTTTCGATGCCAAGTGGTTATTCAATTTGGTAATCATGTCATCCACTTCCTTTTTCACGTTCGACAAGTTTGTTACGTCTAAATAGGAATGAATTTCAAAGATCAAGTGGTTCTGCGCATTGTCCTGAGGAAGTTTCATCTCCTTCAGCGGGTCGGTCAGATGCGTGTTCCATGTTCCGCTGCCGCTACATGCACCATAGGTGTTCACCACCAAGTTACGGCAGGCATTATTTCCGCCTGTGGCACGTACCACGTTGACGAAGCTTTGGGCATAGCTGTTGATAGCACTGTAAGCCGACTTCGCAATAGCAGCATCATATCTGTTCGTAGTATTGAACGAAGAGAAGCACCAAGAGCGTTTGCTGTCGAGCATTTCGTTGTAACTCTCGAAGAGCAGGCGTTCCCCATAGTCTTTGAACTCCACAGCGATCTGCTTCCACAAGTTCTCGTATCTCTCTTTCGTATCGTTATACACTGTCTCATCGGCAATGAGCCAGGCAGTATTCCCGGCTCCCGTATCGTGATGAACGTTCAGGATACAGTACATACCAGCATCGAGCACATAGTCAACCACCTCATGCACCCTTTTCATCCAGGCATCATCCACCTTTCCGTTAGTATCCATGTGGGGATACCAAGTGACAGGCACACGGATGGCACCGAAGCCAGCCTCTTTCATCATCACCATCAGATCCGGTTTAGTGACAGGCTGTCCCCAATAGGTCTCGGCTTTCACCACATCGGTTATCCGCGAGCCATTGTCACCATCATGGGCATCGAGGGTGTTACCTAAGTTCCATCCCAGTCCCATATTCTTCACAGCGAGTGTTGCATTCTCAAAATCATCGGCTGTCGCCCAGAACGTTGCTGTCAACAGCATCAAGGTAAGTAGAAATTTTCTCATGGCTATTTTTGATAGACAGTGCAAAGATAATGCTTTATATTCAAATCAGCAACCAACTCCATGAATATTTTTTAACGACCCAGCCAATTACTGAGGATGGTACGGCCATCGGGAGTCAGCACACTTTCAGGATGGAACTGGATGCCATGAATATCATAGTCACGATGGCGCAGTGCCATGATCTGTCCTTCATCACTCTCAGCAAGGATTTCCAGACAGGCGGGAAATGACTCACGGGATACCACCCAAGAGTGGTAACGCCCCATGGTAAGACGGGTAGGACAACCAGCAAACAACGTATCCTTTTTCAGTACCGTACCCACAGTAGCCACCCCATGGAACACGTCGGAGAGGTTCTCCAGTTTTCCGCCGAACACCTCACCGATAGCCTGATGACCTAAGCAGACACCCAGTATGGGCTTCCGCCCTGCATAAGTACGGATCACGTCAAGCAACAGTCCAGCCTCAGCAGGAATGCCCGGTCCCGGACTCAGCACAATTTTATCGAAACACTCCAGCTGCGACAGTTCGAACTGATCGTTACGGCAGACAGTCACCTCTGCCCCTAACTCTTTCAACAAATGACTCAAATTATAAGTAAACGAGTCATAGTTGTCTATGATTACTATCTTCATAATTTCTCTGCCGTCATAATGGCACGCCGGAGCGCACCTAATTTGTTGTTTACTTCCTGTAATTCATAGTCCTCGTTGCTTTTGGCCACGATGCCACCCCCTGCCTGGAACCACAGTTCACCATTCCGGCTCACAAAGGTTCGGATGGTGATGGCCTGGTTCAGTGTCCGGTTGAATCCGATATAGCCTATACATCCGCCGTAAGCCCCCCGGTTATGGGGTTCGTATTCCGAGATCAGCTGCATGGCACGCACCTTGGGAGCACCCGACAACGTGCCGGCGGGGAAAGTGTCGATGAAAGCCTTGATGGGATCGGCTCCCTTGTCGAGTGTACCACTGACACGTGAGACGAGGTGGATGACATGACTGTAGTATTGCAAGTCTTTGTAGAAATCTACCTTCACATGGTGGCAATTCCGTGACAAATCGTTACGTGCCAGATCGACCAACATCACATGTTCAGCATTCTCTTTCGGGTCATTGCGCAGATACTCAGCATTTTCCCTATCCTGTTCCGGATGTCCTGTGCGTTGTGTCGTACCGGCTATCGGGTCGATGAAAGCCACATACTCCCCGTTCTCATTTTTCTCTATTCGGCAATGAGTCTCTGGGGAAGAGCCGAAGATTCGGAAGCCGCCGAAGTCGAAATAGAATAAATAAGGTGAGGGATTGATACTCCGCAGGGCACGATAGAGTTTGAAGTCGTCGCCTTCATACCGTTGGATAAAACGACGGGAGAGGACGATCTGGAAGACATCGCCCCGCAGACAGTGTTGGATACCCTTCCGGATATTCGCCTTGTGCTGTTCGTCGGTAAGTGTAGAAAGGGGATCCCCTACAGGGTGGAAGTCGTAGGTTTTGCCCCGGCTACGGTTCATCGCCTTCAGGAGTTCATCGAGGGGAGAGGAGGTGACAGTGCCAGATCCTCCCTCCGAAGGAGAAGAGACGGCAGAGGGTTGCAGGGTGATGAGGGTTATCTTACTGTTATGGTGATCGAAGACAATGATGTCACGGTAAAGGATATAGTACATATCCGGTGCATCGTTTTTCTCCATTGTCTCATCCTTCACAGGAATATCCTCGAAGTAACGGACGGCATTGAACGAGGTATATCCGTACAGTCCGCAGTAGTCGGCGCCATCACCGTTCACTTCGAAGTGTTGGAGGAAGTCGTTGATAGCATGGTCGGAGCGGTACTCCTTTCCCACAGCATGGCGTTTCACACTGCCATCGGGGAAGGTGCAGACACTCTCCCCATGACTGATAGCCACACTGGCCATGGGATGGATACCGATGAACGACCGACTGTTGTTCGAATCGTGGTAGTCGGAGCTCTCCATCAGAACACTCTGTGGATAGAGGTCACGCAAAGAGAGATAGACACCCACCGGTGTGTAGAGGTCACCGAGAATCGTTGTACTCTGAGTGACATAACAGAATCTGTTACATGACTGGTTATGATGCATAGTCGTGATGGTTTAAATAGGTTTCTATATCCTTGTCACCCCGTCCGCTGACCGTCAGCACCACCACGTCGTCGGGCAGGAAGCTGAGTTTCTCAAGGGCAGCAATGGCATGGGCACTCTCTATAGCTGGGATAATACCCTCCAGACGGGTCAGTTCATAGCCACCACGGATCGCCTCATCATCATTGATGGCCAGCACTTTGCTCCGGCCTTTCACTGCCATGTTACAGTGCATGGGTCCCACCCCGGGGTAGTCAAGACCCGCAGAAATGGTAAAAGCCTCCTCAATCTGTCCATCGGGTGTCTGCATCACCAACATCTTCGAACCATGAAGGATGCCAACGGTGCCGCGGTGCATCGTTGCCGCAGTGCGGTCGGTATCGACACCTTGTCCGCCGGCCTCAGCCAGCACGATCTTCACCCGCTCATCATCGATGTAATGATAGATGGTACCAGCCGCATTACTGCCGCCACCGATGCAGGCGATGAGATAATCAGGATAGTCGCGTCCCACTTTCTCCTGCAGCTGCCATTTGATCTCCTCAGAGATCACGCTCTGCATACGTGCCACGATATCAGGATAGGGATGTGGCCCCATGGTAGATCCGACAATATAGAATGTGTCTGAGGGATGACAGCACCAGTCGCGGATAGCCTCTGAACAGGCATCACTCAACGTCATGTTTCCCGTCCTGACAGGATGTACCGTGGCACCGAGCATCTTCATCCGTTCCACATTTGTATGCTGTCGTTCCACATCGGTGGCTCCCATAAACACCTCACACTGCATGTTCATCAAGGCGCATACCGTTGCCGTTGCCACACCATGCTGTCCGGCTCCCGTTTCCGCGATGATACGCTTCTTTCCCATCTGTTTCGCCATCAAGATCTGTCCGATGGTATTGTTGATCTTATGTGCTCCCGTATGGTTCAGGTCTTCCCGTTTCAGGTAGAGCTGACAACCATATTGTTCACTCATCCTACGAGCGAAGTACAGCGGTGAGGGGCGCCCCACATAGTCTTTCAGCAACTGGTGGTATTCCTTTTTGAATGTCTCACTCTCGATGATTGGCAGATAAGCCTTGCGCAGATCTTCCACACATTTATATAAAATCTCCGGGATATAGGCACCGCCAAAGTCACCGTAATATCCCCTCTCGTCAACCAAGAAACTCTCTTTCATTGTACTCATTACGCTAAACTGTCATATAACACGACCTTCTCTTTGCGGTAGGCCAAGCCCGTCATCACACAGATCAGGTCACCATGTTGGTTCTTTACTTTTATCTCACAATAAGGAATCTTATGGTGGTTCAGTGTCTCCGTGGCCTCAGCGACGAGCGTATCACCCTCGAAAGCACTGTGCAGGAAGGAGATGGTATTCTCCAAGCCAAAGGTAAGTTTCCCCCTGCTGTTGGAGACAGCGGCAAAAGCCAGATCAGCCAACGTGAACAGTGCACCTCCCTGACAAACACCTCCGGCATTCAGGTGATGCTTCGTCACCGTCATCTCTGCCCGTGCATAGCCCTCCTTGATCTCTGTGATACGTGCCCCGCTCTCCTTGGCGAACACGTCACCCTCATTCAGAAACTCTTTCAGTGTCATGGTTCTTCACTTTTTCAACTTTTCTCTTTTCCTTTCTTTAAGCCTCCAGTGCCGCATAGAGCCGGTCCATGGCCTGTTCGGCATTTCCATCAGCCTCATTCAACAAAGTGACGAATTTCGATCCGATGATGGCTCCGGCCGCGTTGCTGCGCGCACTCTCCAAGGTCTGTTTGTTACTGATACCGAAACCGATCATTCGCGGATTCCTGAGATTCATGCCGTTGATATGACGGAAATAAGCTTGTTTGGCATCATCAAAGTTGCTCTGTGCCCCTGTGATACTGGCGGAGCTGACCATATAGATGAAGCCATCGGTGTGCTCGTCGATGAAACGGATCCGCTCCTCACTGGTTTCAGGTGTGATCATCATGATCACCCGGAGATCGTATTTGTCGGCGATGGGCTTCACTTCACTCAGATAATCGGCAAAGGGAAGATCGGGTATGATCATCCCAGAAGCACCACACTCCACACAACTCTGACAGAAACGTTCGATACC
Organism: Prevotella sp. UBA3294; assembly: GCA_002361535.1. GTDB lineage: Bacteria > Bacteroidota > Bacteroidia > Bacteroidales > Bacteroidaceae > Prevotella. Next base: position 27,601 of record DETG01000121.1, on the reverse strand, counting down.
ATAGTGCATGATCACATTCAGATAGCCCATCATCACCAAAGGGATGGAGACCTCTTCCCGAATGCTCTTCAGTTGATCAAACAGTTTGGTGAGTGTCATCCCGTTTTTTAGAGCCACCGTACCGGCACTCTGGATGACAGGGCCGTCGGCAAGGGGATCGCTGAAGGGGATACCCACCTCAATCATATCGATGCCCCGCCGCTCCAAGGTCTTGATGACCTCAGCTGTACCCTCAAGGGTAGGACAGCCTGCGCAGAAATACAACGACAGAAGTTTACGTCCTGTCTGACGCTGTTCTGCAAATAGTTGGTTAATTTTGTTCATTTCGTATTTTTGCTATAAATGTCCGTAATAGCTCCACGTCCTTCACGCCAGGAGCCGTCTCAAATTGACTGTTCAGGTCGATGCCGGCAAACTGTGGGTGCTGGAATGACTTGATTCGCTCCGCATCAGCAGGACCGATGCCGCCACTCAAGAGGAAAGGCACATCACCGTCGTAAGCCTCCAATGCCGTCCAGTCGAACTTCTCACCACTGCCCCCGTAGCCCTCAGTAGGTGTATCAAACAGGAACAGATCGACTAAACCTTTGTAGTCACGCCATCGTCTGACATCCTCTTCCGACCGTATGCTGAGTGCTTTGATGATCTTTATTCTCGGAGCAATGTCGGGATCGAGGGTGCGCCGCAGGTTCTCGATCATAACCGGCGACTCATCCCCATGCAACTGAACGTAGTCGAGACTGTAGTTATACACCCGGGTAACGATGTTCTGTGGCATGTCATCCACAAACACACCGACTCTGGCGGGCAGGGCATCAGCATCGACAGGATCCCCAGCCTTCGCTGTCTTGTTCTCTCCGTTTCTCGCTTTCAACCCTCTCAGTCGCTCCACGGAGTAATCGGGAATAATGCCCGCCTTTGAGGAGATCATCTGTACATACCGACTGCTCTTGGGATAGAAGATGAAGCCCATGAGGTCGATGTCTAACGAAGCTACGGCGCGTATGTTTTCCGGCTCGCGCATGCCACATACCTTTATGATCATATCTTTTCTATAAATGATTTCAGTTCCATACCGGGATCTGCTGCCCGCATGAAGTTCTCACCAATCAGGAAGCCGTTAAAACCAGTCTGTCGCAACACTCTCACCGTATCGGGAGAGGAGATGCCGCTCTCGCTGACTTTACAGATATCTTTAGGTAAAAGCTCTGCCAGACGGAACGAATTGTTGACATCGGTAACGAACGTACCCAGATTCCGGTTGTTAACGCCACACATATCAGGTTCCAATGCTATATAGTCGAGTTCCTCCTCACAATGTATCTCTAACAAGACCTCCATCCCTAACTCATGAGCCAGATGAAGAAGCTGTCTGCACTCCTCCACACGCAGATCGGCAGCAATCAACAACACGGCAGAGGCACCGCACAGACGGGCCAGGAACAGCTGGTACTCATCGATGACGAAATTCTTATAGAGGACAGGAAGGGTGACGCCCGACTGTCGTGCCTTGACAATAAAACGGTCACTGCCTCCGAAGAAATGCTCGTCGGTGAGAATACTCAGGGCTGCGGCTCCATGTCGCTGGTACGACAAAGGGATTTCCTCTGCCCTACCCGACTCCTTGATCCATCCCTTCGAAGGACTCTTCCGTTTAAACTCCGCGATGATCCCACTGTCTGAAGTCATCAGCGACTGTCGCATGGAAGGTTGCTTGTCACCACTCTGTATCAGCTCCTCCACCTTGACATACAAGGAATGGGGAGGCATCACCTCTTTCAGGCGTTCCAGTTCGACACGTTTCCATGCCACAATCTCATCAAGCACGTCTTTCATCACTTTCTGTTTTATTCCACATTCCTTATTCTGTCTGTCAGCTGTTCAGTTCCACGAACTTCTTGAAGGTGTTCAACGCACGACCGCTGTCAATACTCTCACGGGCGATGGCGATGCACTCCTCGATGCTTTTCTGACCCTTTTCCAGCACCTGGATACCGAAGGCCGCATTGGCTAACACGATATTCTTCTGCGCCGGCAGACAACGGTTCTCCAGCACACTGTCGAAGATGGCGGCAGCCTCATCCTCATTGGCACCGGCTACCAGTTCCTCTGGCTTGGCGATCTCAAAGCCTAAGTCCTGCGGCTTGAAGATACGCTCATAGTTGTTGGTGGTTACCTTGAAGTCACCAGTGAGGGAGATCTCGTCGTACCCGTCGATGCTGTTCACGATACCATAGTCGATTCCAATCTTCTGGTACACATTACTATACAGGCGCATCTGGTCGAGGTTGGCCACTCCCAACAGCTGGCACTGTGGCTGTGAGGGATTGACGATCGGACCCAGCAGGTTGAAACAGGTGGGAAACTGCAGGGCTTTACGGATCGGTCCGACAAACTTCATCGCCTTGGCGAACAGCTGTGCATGGAGATAGACAATACCACACTCGTTGATACTTCGGTTCAGTTGGTCAATGTCATCAGAGAACTTGATACCATGATGGGCAATCACGTTGGAGGCACCGCTCGTACTGGTGGCAGCATAGTTCCCGTGCTTGGCCACCTTGTAGCCGGCACCTGCGATCACGAAACAGCTGGTGGTGGAGATATTAAACGTGTTCTTCCGGTCACCACCTGTTCCTACCACATCGATATAACGGTCGCAATCCAAAGGCACAGGTACGCCCGTTTCCAAGATTCCATCACGGAACCCCAACAGCTCGTCCACTGTGATGCCACGCATCTGCAGGGCTGTAAGCAACGCGGTAATCTGCTCGTTGGGGAACTCACTCTTTGTAATTCCTACCAGGATGTCTTTCATCTCCTCACGCGACAGTTCTTCGTGATTCAGCACCCTGTTCAAGATCTCTTTCATTTCCATCTTTCTTCTTTTTTAGTGTTTATTTCATTTTGCAAGTCATTACCATGAAAAAAGGCCTGTCGTAAGAACGGCAGGCCTTTTGATATCTTAAATGTATCCACACGGCAACGTTGCTCACGACTGTTACAATCTTGAGTAGCGCCACCACCATGCTGCGAATACGTTCTTCTTCATTTTGATAAGAATTATTGTTTACGGCTGCAAATTTACACATTTTCTCCGATTCCACAAACTTTTTGCCAACTTTTTTATCTCAAATACAAAAAATTGATAGGAACGAATCACGATGGCTGATATCCATAAACTCGATACTCAACATCCAAGAACACAATGGCTCGTAATCAAGAACACGAGACTTGGCATCCAAGAACACGATGCTCGGCATCCAAGAACACGATACTTGGCATCTAAAAGCAGGAACTATAAAGTACAAAACAAATTGTTTTGTTCTCTAAGAAGACGGTTTTTACTTCTCTAACTGACGTCTTTTGAAGTACAAAACAAATTGTTTTGTTACGGCAAGTATTCCTTCTATGATCCCACTAACATGCTATTCGCTTGGTATCTACCGTGTATAAGATTAAAAAAAAATGAGAAACGCGTAATAAACGGAAGACATCTACGTTAGTATAATAACAGCCACCCATCGTGATGGTTTGACAGTATTAATATAATAAGGTATAACAAACAAAATCCGCCTATGCAGCATTTTACACAAGAAGAGAACATCAGACCGTCAGAGAAGACGCTCAACCTCATCCGGCATATAGCCTATGCATATAACACAATCAAACGCTATGGGCAATGCCCCACTTATTGTCTGAACTAATTCATTAAAGTAACAACGTAATGGCAACATTGGTTTCTCCATCGCTCTTGGCAGCCAACTTCATCAATCTGCAAGGCGATGTGGATATGATTAACAACAGTGAGGCTGACTGGCTCCACATGGATATCATGGACGGTGTGTTCGTTCCGAACATCTCTTTTGGATTTCCTGTCTTAGAGGCTGTGGCCAAGGCATGCAGGAAGCCACTTGACGTGCATTTCATGATCGTTCACCCGGAACAGTATATCCAACAGACGGCAAAGATCGGTGCCATGATGATGAACGTGCACTATGAGGCCTGTACCCATCTGCACCGAACCATCCAAGAGATCCACGCCGCCGGAATGAAAGCGGGCGTCACCCTGAACCCCTCTACACCTGTATGTGTACTGGAGGATATCATCCGTGATGTGGATATGGTACTGCTCATGAGCGTGAATCCCGGTTTCGGAGGACAGAAATTCATTGAGAACACCATTCAGAAAGTGGTGCGCCTCAAGGAACTGATCACCCGCTCAGGGTCGGATGCGCTGATAGAGGTGGATGGTGGTGTGCAGGAAGAGACAGCCCCCCGTTTGGTGAAAGCCGGGGTGGATGTGCTGGTGAGCGGCAGCTATGTGTTCAAAGCCAAAGATCCGTATCAGACCATCCGCGAGCTGAAAGCCCTCTGATCTTACATCTCCAACTGCAAGCTCATCTGATGGTCCTTGGCCATCTTGCGCATATTCATGACCGCATAGCGCATGCGGCCTAAAGAGGTGTTGATGCTCACGCCGGTAGTCTCGGCAATCTCCTTGAACGACATATCCTGGTAGAAGCGCATATAGACGACCTCACGTTGTGAGGGCGGCAGTTGGTTCATGATACGTGTCACGTCGCTCATCACCTGTGTGTTGACATACTCGCTCTCAATGTTCGTCTCTAACAAATCCTTTGAAGAGATATTCGACAGGTCGTTCTCCTCGTTCGGTTCCACAATGTTCTCCGAACGATGATCCCTGTACCAGTCCATAATCACGTTATGGGCAATGCGCATGAGCCATGCAGAGAACTTACCGCTGTTGGTGTATTTCCCCTGATGCAACTTGGTGATCACCTTGACAAAAGTCTCCTGGAAGACATCATTCGCCCGATCCTGATCGTGTACCACGAAAAGGATGTATGAAAAGAGCTTTGACTGAGTGCGTGAGAGCAGCAAATCAAATGCTTTATTGTTTCCTCCAACATAAGATAAGGCCAACTCCTCGTCGGTCATACCATTCAGATTCTTCATTCCTCTGTCTTATTTGTTATTGAAGTAACAATGTTTCGATAGGCATTTGATTTTAATTTTACTTATTCGTTGGCAAAGATAAGGAGAATTGATGAATTGTGCAAGTTTCTGGTAAAAAAATCTTCATTTTCTTGGCAGATTCCCCAAAAATGATTAATTTTGCAATCACTAAGGTTCGCTTCGGCGCGATTAAAAAGGGAATGGAGTGAAAGTCTCCAACTGTCCCGCAGCTGTGAGTTCCATTATGCCCACAAGCAAGAAGCCACTGTCACATTGACGGGAAGGTGCTTGCGGGTGGAACAGAGTCAGAAGACCTGCCTTATGTTTATCGCCCACTCCCTCGATGTAAGGGATGACGGCAACCATAATAATTGATTAAGTCCTGTCATGACAGGGATGAGTGGCTTTAGGCAGATTCTGTCTGTTTGGGGCATGACTGTAAGGATAGAAATTATCTAACCGTACGTGTATTATTATATAAGTTTATTAGGTGAAAGAGCGGTGCGTGAAGCATCGCTCTTTTCGTCAGACACAAAAAAATGAGGTTGGCTACAGGACGTAGTCAACCTCTTGAAGTTTCGTAATGAAATTAAAAAATCGAAACCATGATAAAATGAGATGTTGCAAATATAGAACATTCTGACGAATAATCCAAACGTTTACGTAAAAATCTTCATTTTTTAACATTTTACGCACCTATTATTATAAGATTATTAGTATCTTTGCATCCAAAATTACAAAACAAATCAAAAACAAATCAAGTCATGAACAGACTACAATCTATTCTAATTGCTATGCTTTTCCCACTAACCATGATGGCTTCCGTGTGGGAGACGACTTACAAGCAAATCGAACAAAGTATCCGTGAGCCGCAATTTGCCGACCGCTCCTTTCCGATCACCAAATATGGTGCATCCCTGAAAGTGAACGACGCCGCCAAAAACCAGAAGGCTATCAACAAAGCCATCGAGGCCTGTTCGAAGGCAGGAGGCGGAAAGGTGATCGTTCCCGCTGGTACATGGAACACAGGAGGTATCGTATTGAAGAGTCATGTGAACCTGGTATTGGAGAAGAATGCCACCCTGCTGTTCGCCTTTGACCGTAAGCTGTATCCGAACGTGCCTACCCGCTGGGAGGGTCTCGACTGCTGGAACTACCAGCCTTTCATCTATGCCTACCAGCAAACAGACGTGGCTATCACCGGAGAGGGTACCATCGACGGTAATGGCAGTGACGAGACTTGGTGGCTGATGAGTGGAAAGACCCCCAAGAGCCGCGATGTCGTCGTACCGGAGAAACAGCAGAACCCCGGCGGTCGCGCCGACCTGCTGAAATATGCCGAAGACGGTGTGGATATGGACCAGCGTGTGTTCGGTGCCGGCAAAGGCTTACGTCCACAGCTCATCAACCTCAACCAATGCGACGGTATCCTCATCGAAGGAGTTACCCTGTTACGCTCACCGTTCTGGGTGATGCACCCCCTGCTTTCGAAGAATGTGATCGTTCGTAACGTGAAAGTGTGGAACGAAGGTCCCAACGGCGACGGCTGCGATCCCGAGAGTTGTGAGAATGTGCTCATTGAGGGCTGCACCTTCCATACCGGCGACGACTGCATCGCCATCAAGAGTGGTCGCAATGCTGACGGTCGTGCCGGCAGTACAGGCCGTTATGCAGGTATTCCCAGTAAGAATATTATTATCCGTAACTGCGTGATGGAAGACGGTCATGGCGGTGTGGTTATCGGTTCAGAGATCTCCGGCGGATGCCAGAACGTATTTGTGGAGAACTGTCAGATGGACTCACCGAACCTCGACCGCGTATTACGCATCAAGACCAACTCATGTCGTGGTGGCGTTATCGAGAATATTTATTTCCGCAACGTCACTGTCGGACAATGCAAGGAGGCGGTACTGAAGATTAACACCGACTACGAGCCGAAGGAGGTATGCTGCCGTGGCTTCTACCCCACTGTACGCAATGTGAACATGGAGAACGTGACATGCCAGAAATCCAAATACGGTGTGATGATCGTAGGATACGAAGCTGACTCCCTGGCTTATACCGTTAACCATATCAATGTGAAGAACTGTAAGTTTGAGGGTGTATATGACCGTCCGTTCTACTTGAGCGGAAAGGCACAGGATATGAACTTCGAGAACCTCTTTGTGAACGGTTCATTGGTACTGAACGAGAAACCTTACAAGCACTATTCTGAGTGGTTAACCTACTCGGAGATGCAACGCGTGCCCAAGTCATACCTGCTCGACTTCTCCTCAAAACCCAAATGGAGCTATGTGATGGGCATCGAACTGGAAGGCATGCTCGACACCTATTTAAAATATGGTGGCAAAGATATCCTGAACTACTGTCAGGAATATACCGACACGATGATTAATGCCAAAGGAGAGATCCGCGGTTATAACCTGCTCGACTATAACCTCGACAATATCCGCACCGGTCATTTCGTGACAAGAATGTATCAACTCTATCCTGAAGCCAAGAACCTCGTGGCCATGAATACCATGATGAAGCAACTGAAAAAACAGCCGCGCACCAAGGCTGACAAGGTGTATTGGCACAAAGCCATCTATGCCTATCAGGTGTGGCTCGACGGAATCTTCATGGGACTGCCGTTCTATGCCCTGACCGCCCGCGATCTGCTGTCGGCAAAGAAAGCCAATAAGATCTACGACGATGCGGTGAACCAGATCAGCATCACCTATGAGCGCACACTGGATCCGAAGACAGGATTGAATCGTCATGCCTACGACGAGAACCGCGATATGTTCTGGAGCGATAAAGAGACAGGACTGTCACCACACTGCTGGGGTCGTGCCCAAGGATGGTTCTCGATGGCTCTCATCGAACTGCTCGATGCACTTCCTGAGAACTATTCCCGTCGTGGAGAAGTGATCGAACTGCTGAAGAAAGATCTCGATGCCGTTATCAAGTGGCAGGACAAGGAGAGCGGAGTGTGGTATCAGGTGATGGACTCGCCCAAGCGCGAGGGTAACTACTTGGAGAGTACCTGCTCTTCTATGTTCGCTTATGTGTTGCTGAAAGCCTATAACAAAGGATACGTGGGTGAGAAATACCTCAAAGCCGGCATCAAAGCCTACAAGGGTATCATCGACAACTTCATCCGTGTAAATGCCGACAAAACGATCTCTCTTACACAATGCTGCGCTGTGGCAGGATTAGGTCCGGGAATGAGTCCTTCTGTACTAAAGGCAGCACCCAAGGTAAAAGAGAACCGCAGACGTGACGGTTCGTTCGCTTACTACCTGAGTGAGCCGATCCGCGATAACGATGCAAAAGGTGTCGGTCCGTTCATCTGGGCCAGCTTGGAGATGGAGCAGTTAGGATACGATGTCTATTCATTCCACAAATAATAATCGATATGAAAAGATCTATTACAAGTTTGATGATAGTATTGTGCTCCATGATCGTCATGGCGCAGGAACAAGTACCGGCATTCCCAGGAGCCGAAGGACATGGACGATATGTGACAGGAGGACGTGGCGGTAAGGTCATACACGTCACAAACCTGAAAGACAGTGGTACAGGCTCATTTCGGGCTGCCGTTTCAGGCAGTGCCAAGAAGATCATCGTGTTCGACGTGTCGGGTGTCATTGCCCTGTCATCCAATCTGTCGATTGGTGACAACACGACCATTGCTGGACAAACAGCTCCCTACCCCGGCATCACACTACGCTACTATACCATACGTCCCGGTGCCAATAACATCATTCGCTTTATCCGTTTCCGCCGTGGACAGGAAAGAGATGTTGACGATGGGGCTGACGCCACCTGGCAGCGTGAGAAGAAGAACATCATCCTCGACCATTGCTCCTTCTCGTGGAGCATCGATGAGATCGCATCGTTCTACGATAACAGGGACTTCACCATGCAGTGGTGCACACTGGGCGAAGCACTGGCGAACCCGGGACATAGCAAGGGAGAGCATAGCTACGGCGGTATATGGGGCGGTAAAGGAGCCTCATTCCACCATAACTTCCTCTGCCACATGCAGAACCGCTCACCCCGTTTCTGCGGCGCTCGCTACGGAGAGTCTTATGCCACCTACGACAAGACCAAGTACGCCAACCCGATCCAAGCTGAAATCGTTGACTTCCGCAACTGCGTGATGTATAACTGGGGAAATGGCAACGGCTGTTATGGAGGCACAGGAGGCGGCCAGATCAACATGGTGAACAACTACTACAAAGCGGGGCCTGGTACCAGGAACAAGACAAGGGTGACACAGGTGAGCGTCGCCACCAGCAGTAATGCATCAGGTTCTCCCTATATGGGGTATGCCAGCCGCTACTATATCCATGGAAACTACGTCACTGCTGCAAACAACCCAGAGAACTACGACTGGCAAGGAGTGATCTACGATAACGGACTCACCACCATTGACGGGGAGAAATGTATTCCCGACGAGAAGCACTTGTATGGTGAGAATGTAACCTACTACCAGAGTGGAGGCAAAGACTATGTCCGCGTGAAAATGGATGCGCCCGTTGAGACTGGCATGGTGACCACTCATACAGCAAAGAATGCCTATCAGAAAGTACTGAAATACGGTGGTGCCTCGTTGTACCGCGATCAAGTAGATGCCCGTTATATGAAAGAGGCTGAAGGTGGCACAACTACCTTTATGGGTGCCATCGCAAAGACAGCCGGCATCATCGACAAAGTGGAGGATCAGGGAACTTATGAGTTGGAGAGCGTGAGCAGGCCCGCCGACTTCGATACCGACAACGATGGTATTGCCGACATCTGGGAGACCGCCAATGGATTGAATCCCAATGATGCCAGCGATGCAGCCCTCTACACCCTCGACAGTGACAAGAAATGGTACACCAACCTGGAGGTGTATATGAACAGTCTGGTGGAGGACATCATGAAGGATGGCAACACGAATGCCGAGACACCGGTGGACGAATACTACCCCACTTACACCTATGTAGAGATTCCATCGGGAAAGCCCTCTTCCGATGATGACCAGCCGGAGCCTTCTGAAGGCACGGTTGCACAAATCACCTGGGCATTTGCCTCCGGCAACAAGGAAGAGGCATCATTTTCTGATAATACCGCTACCTGTTTTGTGAACAATGATATTACCCTGGGCAGTAACCTTGAGTATAACGGAACTGCTAACCTCGATAATGTGAAGGAGACAAAGATCCGGGCATTGGTACCCAACGAGGAAGCACCCAACGACGGGAATGCCCTCAGGTTTATCATCCAGACTAAAGAAGGTTATTCCTTCAAGGCAAGCAAGGTATCGTTCGTTGCTTCGAGAATGGGAACGGACGGAGGTAAGTTCGATGCCACATGGGTGGATGCCGGCGGAGAGACCCTACTGACTACCGGTGAGACCCCAAACAGGAACAATGGCGATCCCAAATATTCCAGTTATTCGTTCAACATCTCGAATGCCAAGGCAACAGAGGGTGAATGCTCCCTTGTAATTCATATCTATGCCTTAGGACAGCTGAAGGATGACGGTTCGAAGAATATGAAGGACTATGGGTTTGGCAACATCCAGATCACAGGTGAGTTAATCAATAATGAGAACACGGCCGTGGAGATGGTGCTCGATGTTCAAGGTGCCTCGCGTACCTATTATAATATAGGGGGTCAGAAAATGGCCAAGCCTCAGAAGGGTATCAATATCGAAGTCATCAAACAAACTGACGGCACGGTGAGAAACAGGAAAATCATTCTCCGTTGATAAAGAATACTTAAAAAACTCGCAAACCTCACGATGGTTTGCGAGTTTTTTAGTATCTTTGCATCGAAAGTTTACATTTATTATTAACTAATAGAATATGCTTATGAAAAAATTATTTACTCTATTCGCCATAACTCTCATGGCAGCTGGTGCGAATGCACAAGACATTGTAACCCTCGACTTCACAAGCAATGCATGGGGCTTTCCCGAGGAGTCCAAGGTCATTGAAAAGAAAGACTTTACGAATGGCACGTACACCATTTCGCTTGAAGGTACTAAAGAGAATGGTTACAAATACTATGCTGCCGACCAGTATCTTCTGATCGGTAAGCAAGGGGCCACCCTTACGCTACCAGCCTTCAGCTTCGATGTTGAAGCGATAGAGACTGTTGGTCGTGAAAAGGCATCGGCTTCTGTCAAGCAGAATGTATTCGTCGGGGATGAAGCCGTAAGTGAAGAAACGACAGGTGCTCAAGGGGAAAATGCCTATAAGATTGCCGCAGACAAACAGGCTGCCGGTACCATCTACAGCATTAAGGTTACCAGTAATCACAACACCCAGTTCGTACAGATTCGGGTATATCCCAAGGGTACTTATACCACAGAGGCCACACCGGTTGCCAACAACATTTCTGAATTCACTGCATTGGGAGGTGGCACTGAGGCCAAACTGAAGCTCGATGGTGCCAAGATTACATACGTCAGTCCTGACCAGAAAAGCGTCTATGTTCGTGACGAGACCGGCGGTATGTGTTTCTACAACCAGGAGGCACTCGCTGGAGCTGAGAACACTTGGACATTAGGTGGAACGATCGAAGGAAAAGTCAGTATCTATAACGGCATGACACAGATGACTGTTACCGATGCTTCTGCCCTCACCCACACTGTGGGTTCTGCCTATGAGCCGGTTGCCATCGACGTGGCCGATGCAGCTTCACATTTAGCTGACCTTGTGAAACTGAATGGCACGATCACTGTGTTCAAAGACGGCAGTAAATTCTATACAGACGAGAGTAAGGCCCTGCAGATCTATGACAACTTCAAACTGAAATATGCCATCGAAGAAGGACAAGCTCTGACTAATCTAACAGGTGTAATCATCCCCTATAACTCACAGATTGAGATTGCCCCGATCAGCTCTGATATCTCAGCAGGAATCAGCAGTGTAGAAGCAGAGACAGAAACTACGGCTCCTGCTTTCAACGTCGCCGGTCAGCGTGTTAACAGCAGCTACAAGGGTGTCGTGATCAGAAATGGCAAGAAGCTGATGCAGAAATAAAGTGCATCCTCAATGATACTTTTAAAAGGATTTGTCTGTTGACAAATCCTTTTTTTATTCTTGATAAAACGTGGCCAGGCAATCAAAACTAAGCGAATTATCATCTATTAACAAAAAAAACGTAAAAGATACACATATTTTATGTATCTTTGTATCCATAATCTGCTAAGACAAATAATATTTATTCACTAACCGATTTAAAACAATGAGCAAACAATTACAAAGAATCAGCATCTTATGTCTGGTGCTATGGCTGTCTGCAGTCAATGCTGCCATGGCCGGGACATGGAAAGATGTCTATGTGAATCTGGTAGGCAGCATGCTGCAAACCTCAGAGCGCACAGAAGGAGTGGCACTGGAATTCGGTGTTGCCATCGCTGATGACGGCACACAGACTCGAGTGGCCGCAAATGATCCCTCAGCGAATGTCATTGTGAAAGGAATCTTTCATGATGACAGTCATGGATGGACCAAGGCACAGGCCATCATTCATGTTGATGGCCCAGTGAAGATTGGCGTCGGCAACTGTCAGTACGGAAACCAGAATGCCAGCTATGAGGATGGTAACGGGAACAAGGTGGAGTTCCAGACCGCCAAGAACTGTTGGAACAGCAGTAACCCTACAGAGAACGTCACCTTCATTAAATATGAGGGTGGTGCCACCACGCTGACCATTAACGGTGCCAGCTATACTCCGTTTTTCTCCATTGAAAAAATCAAGACAGGTATCGATAACGAGGCGATGACCGCCACGTTCCCCTTTGATCAGGGTGTTGAGGATCAGAAAGCAGTGTTTGGCGAGATGGAAGAGTTCTTCCTGAGCAGCAAGGTAACCTATGGCAGTAACCTGAATATCCACAGTCGGAGCAACAACAGCATCGACCACTATCAGACACTCTTCAACCCGAACGAGCAGCAGAAAGAGGCTGATGAAAGTAATGCCATCCGTTTCATGATCCGTCCGTATCCTGGATTAACCTTCACACCGACAAAGGTCTCTCTGAAGTCCACACGTTTCGGAACAGACGGTGGTAATCTTGATTTCACATGGGTGAATCCCGACGGAACAACCGTTACCTTAGCTACTGGTGAAAAGCCAGAACGAAATAATGTGAACCACTACTCTAACTTCAACTTCGATATCACCGGGGCAACACCTGGTGAAGGTGAATGTGGGTTGCTGATCAACCTCTACGGTTTGTCAAACAACAAACAAATCGGTTTCGCAGATATTGTCATCGAGGGTATCCTGAACGGCACCAAACAGGAGATTCCGATCCTTACTTCGTTCGTTGCTAACGGTGTAACCCATATCGTTGAGAAGGAGTTTGCCATTGTGGGCGATGACTACGTGTCTGAGATTGAGTTGTTCAAAGACGAGAAGATGATCAGCGAGGACAACCCTGTCACCGACATTCAGGTGAAAGCAGGTGAGTTAGGTGATATCACCTATCAGGGTGATGACAGCAAGTGCACCGTCACCATCCCTGTTACCCACAACGGCATCAATATGAAGTGGGTGACCAACTTTGTCCGTAAGCCCTACTATACCCTTACCTACTTCGATGCTGACGGAACCACCGTTTTAGGAAAGCAGCAGGTGGAGAAAGATGTGGCTGTAGGATCGTTTGACATCGATGAGAGTAAAGTGACTGTGGCTGACGGATACAAGTTCCGTGGATGGGCAACAGCAGTGAGTGGAAGCACGGCCGTGAAATACAATACGGCAAGCACCTTCCAGGCTGATGCCAACCTCTATGCCCTTTGCACACCGATTGAGGTGGCCAATGCGACGGCACGCTATGATTATGACCTCACCAAAGAGAACTTCGATCCAGCCGACCACGATGTACTGACTTTCGAGGGCACGGGTTACTGGCACGACAAACAACACGGATGGGCCTTCAGCGGCAATGATAAGATCAAGTTCCAGGTAGGAGGAAAAGGCTATATCAAGCTGAGTCTCTGTCAATACTCATCAAGCGGCGATCTCACTCTCTATGCCCCGGATGGTACCACTGTGATAGGAACAGCCGAGGCTAAGGCATCGTCTGACGGAGCTAATGCCACGATCCAGTACGACGGTTCTCAGGGTGCCGGCGAGCTCACCCTCACCTTCCCCAACGGAGCTATCTATATACACAATATCAGCATTCGCAACCAAGCGGAAGATCCATACACGAAAGTAGAGGGCAGTAATGTCTATGTTGTGAAGCAGGGAGCCACCCCCGAGGAGAGTGGAAAGAACCTGCTGTCGATGATCGAGTTGGCCAACGGCTTGGAAGGCAGTGAGCGTGCCGTTATTTTCCTGCCGAATGGGCTCTACGACTTGGGTGAGACTGTGCTGACCACAATCAGCCGCAACAACCTGTCACTCGTTGGACAGTCGATGGATGGAACTATCATCAAGAATGCGCCCGACCGCTCTATTGAGGGTATCGGCACAACAGCCACAATCCTGAATACCAGTTCGAACCTGTACCTCCAGGACCTGACCTTGCAGAATGCCCTTGACTACTACGGTGCAATAGACGGCGGTCAGGTAGGAGGACGTGCCGTGTGCTTGCAGGATAAGGGTAAGCAGACCATCTGTAAGAATGTACGTATGCTCTCTTATCAGGATACCTATTACAGCAACTCGAACAGTCAGTTCTACTGGGAGACCTCAGAGATCCACGGCACTGTTGACTACCTCTGCGGCGGCGGTGATGTTTATTACAACAAATGTACCTTTGTGAACGAGAGTCGTGCCGCAGGCAGCAAGTCAGGTAGCGACGTAGTGGCTGCCCCGTATCCCGACAGCAGCTCGAAGTTCGGCTACGTCTTCAGTCACTGCACCATCGAGAACAAAGCAGCCTCCTTCAGCTTAGGTCGTTCGTGGGGAGGTTTGTCGAAACTCACCTGGCTGAATACGGTAATCAACCAACCGGAAGAGGTTATCGACACGCGCTTCACCTTGGCAGGTATGAACATTGCAGCCTACAGTTTCAAGGAGTACAACTCCACCGACACGAAAGGAAACGTGGTATCCCCTGCCAGTCTGGTAGAGACCTTCACTCATAATAACGGTAACTACACCTACGACATTATTTTGTCCGACGAAGAGGCCGAAGCCTATACCCTCGACAAGGTGTTCAGCAACTGGGCACCGGCAGGACAAACCGTTCAGGTAGCTGCTCCTACCACTGCCCTTTACAGCAACGGCACCGTTTCATGGTCTCGTTCCCAGGAGGCAACGCTCTATGCCGTGTTCAAGAACGGAGAGCTGGTAGGTATCACGGACTATACCTATCTGAACATCGACAAGGTGGAGGAGATGAAGGATGTACTCACGATTCGTGCAGCCAACGCCATGGGTGGCTTCGGAGAGGAAGAACAAGTGTCTGTCCTTTCCACAGGCATCGATAGTATCGGTGAGGACACGAATGCCGATGTTATCTATAACATGCAAGGCATGCGAGTCAATCAAGCCGACAAAGGTGTATATATCATCAACGGTAAAAAGATCGTGGTGAAGTAATTCGCAATCTCCCTTTCATAATAATAACAAGGTGTATCCTCAGCCAAGGATGCACCTTTTTTGTTCTAAGAACTGTAAGCCTACTACAGAGAGCGCTATCATCATGACAAAACCCGCAGTTATTTCGCTTCATTAACGATAAGGTTTACGTATATTTTCTGGAGCAAAATTTGCATACGTTTAATCTTTTTTGTATTTTTGCACTCAAATATAATCATGAATCATGATTTTATTCAAGCTTAAGCTGATTCTACTTGAACAATCCTATCACAAGTGTGATAACATTTTAATTAATAACTAATAATGACAATTTATGACTGGTAATTTGAAAACTTTTCGAAGCATTGCCATGCAATCTCGGAAATTCATGCTTCTTGTCTTGTTCGCAATGATTGCGGGCGCGATACAGGCGCAGACTATCAAAGGAACAGTGAAGGATTCCAGCGGCGAGGCCGTGATCGGTGCTACCGTGAAGGAACAAGGTACGCAAGCCGGTGCCGTGACCGACTTTGACGGAAACTTCACTATTAAGACAACTGGCAAGCAAGTCTTGGTAATTTCTTATATCGGAATGAAGACCAAGACTGTCAATGCAGCCGGAAAGAGTACGATCGACGTTGTTCTGGAAGACGAGGCCACCGCCTTGAATGATGTGGTGGTGATTGGTTACGGTACAGCGCGAAAGAAGGATTTAACAGGTTCCGTGGCTACCGTGAAAGGCCAGGATCTGGTAAAAGTTCCTGTGGCTAACGTCAGTGAAGCCCTGACGGGTAAGATGGCTGGTGTACAGGTAACAACCACCGACGGTTCTCCCGACGCAGAGATTCTGATCCGCGTGCGTGGTGGTGGTTCTATCACTGGTGATAACAGTCCGCTGTATGTGGTGGATGGTTTCCAGACCTCAACGATCAGTGACATCTCTCCCAACGACATCGAGGATATTACTGTGTTGAAGGACGCATCCTCCACAGCAATCTACGGTGCACAGGGTGCCAACGGTGTTATTTTGATCACGACGAAGAACGCCAAGGGCGGTAAGACCACCATCAACTACAATGGTTTCCTCCAGACCAAGACCGTATCGAAACGCCTTGAGACTATGGACACCTACGACTACGTGATGTCTAACTACGAATATCGTCTGTTGGGCGGAACCAGCGAGTTGAACTCATTCTACAAACAGTTCGGAACCTACGATGACCTCTACCTCTATAAGAGTATCGAGGCTATCGACTGGCAGGAAGACATGTTCGGACAGAACGTTCTCTCCCAGAGCCATAACGTGAGTCTGAATGGTGGTAACGACAAGACCAAGTTCTCTATCTCCGGCACCTACGACTACAACGGTGGTTTGATGGTAAACAACGACTTCAGCCGTTACGCTTTCATGGCAAAACTGAATCACGATATCAACAAGAGTCTGAAGTTCTCTTTGAAGGCCAGCGTCACCGATCAGACCGCCAACGGTCAGGGTACACAAGGTGGTACTTATAAGGTACGTACCGAGAATGCCCTCTATGGTGTGGCCACCAAAGGTCTTTCCGAGTTCATCACTCCCGACTTCGGAAGAATGTCTGATGAAGAAATCGAAGAGTGGCAGCGTGCCAACATGACTCTTTCTCAGCAGTCGGAGCAGTACTGGCGTAAGCGTCTGAACCGCACATTCCGCTTCAACGGCGCCCTCGACTGGACGACTCCGCTGAAAGGTCTGAAGGCACACGTTGAAGGTGGTTATGACTATGGATTTAATGAGGTCAGGAACTGGTACGGTTCCACCACCACACAGGCATCTTATGTAGGTGGTCTGCCACTGGCCGACTGGACCAAGACCAACCAGCGTACCATCCGTGAGAGTGCGAATCTGAACTATGACTTCAAGTTGAAGAAGATCCATCACTTCAACGTGATGGTCGGTCAGGAGTACCGCTCCGTACGCAGCGACTACAGTGCTATGGGTGCCAATAACTTCAGTAAAGCATACACGGCAGAGGATGTTTTCGCCAACTTCGGTTCAGGAAAGATCAACGAATCGCAGACTCGAAGCTATGTGAATGCCGATGATAATACCATCTCTTTCTTCGGTCGTCTGAATTATACCCTCCTCGACCGTTACCTGCTCACCCTGACATTCCGCGAGGATGGCAGTTCGAAGTTTGCACACGGACACCAGTGGGGTTTCTTCCCTGCCGCCGCCGCTTCTTGGCGTATCATCGAGGAGCCCTGGATGCAAGGTGCCTCCAAGTGGCTGTCAAACCTCAAGCTCCGTGTATCCTATGGTAAGGTTGGTAACAACAAGATCAGCAACAACACCTTCCAGCAGCTGTTCCAGTACTACTCCGGCTCCAAGTCGTATGGCGTAGGTGAGACACCTAACGTGGCACTGTCCGTGACCAACGTCCTTGCCAACCCGTTCATCACTTGGGAGAAGAGAACAACCCGTAACATCGGTCTTGACTTCGGATTCTTCCGTGAGCGACTGAGCGGTAACATCGATGTCTATTGGAACAGCACCGATGACCTGCTCATCAACCACTCTGTGGCAGCTCCGGGTTACACCTCTGTCTATGAGAACTCCGCTTCTACCAGTAATAAAGGTGTGGAGCTGACCTTGAATGCCGTACTCCTCCAGAAGAAGAATTTCTCGCTGAATGCAAACTTCAACATCGGCTTCGACAAATCGAACGTGAAGAGCTTAGCTGAAGGCATCGAGCAGATGACCTTCCAGTCAGGATGGGCCAGCACCGACAACAAGAACCAGCAGGACTACATCGTCCGCGTGGGTGATCCTATCGGACTGGTTTACGGTTGGAAGAGCGATGGCTACTATACCACCAACGATTTCCAGAGCTATGATACAGGAACGAACACCTATGTCTTGAAAGAAGGCGTTCCCACCACGGCCCTCCTCGGTGGCCGCATCGGTATCCGTCCAGGTACGATGAAGCTGAAGGATCTGAACAATGACGGAGTGGTCGATACCAACGATATCACCGTGATTGGCGACACCAATGCAGACTTCTCCGGCGGTTTCGGCTTGAATGGAACATTATATGACTTCGACTTCAACGTGAACTTCACTTTCACTGTGGGTAACGATATCTACAACGCCAACAAGATCCAGACCAGTTCACGCTACCGTGCAGGTACATACCCGAATATGCGTAACACCATGCGTCAGGCAAACTCCTACTCATACATGAATCCGGAGAACGGACAGTTGCTGAGAACACTCGAGGAACTGGCATACTGGAACGAGGGAGGTAACGGTCAATCTGCCAAGGAGATGTGGAGCCCGTTCTCTACAGGTGATGCCGTCGTCGTTCCTACAGACTGGGCTTTGGACGATGCTTCGTTCCTGCGTTTACAGAGTGTGACCATCGGTTATACTCTTCCCGCCAAGCTCACCAAGTCGTTCGGCGTACAGCGCCTGCGCGTTTATGCTACAGGCACGAACCTGCTCATCTTTACCAACTATCCCGGCTACGACCCCGAGGTTAGCTCTTACGTACGTAACTCCAGCTACTCTGGTCTCACCCCAGGTATTGATTTCTCCTCTTATCCTAAGAGCCGTTCATTCACTTTTGGTGTGAACGTTACGCTGTAATGATGAATTATGAATTTAGCATCAAGAAAAGAAGATATGAAACTGAAGAATAAAATTATAGCTATAGCAGCTGTTGGAGCAATGGCACTGACCACTTCGTGCAGTGATACCTTAGACGTATCGTCTCCATCACAAATGGACCAGACGATGGTCTTCTCTTCAACAGAGTTTGCGACAAATGCCATCAACGGTGTATATATTCTGTTCTGTGAAGACCCCTATACCTCACGTATGTGCGGTGTATGGATGCAGAACACCGATGTGGAGGCAGAGGTTCCTTCGGCAGGTGTGCCTGCCAGCGACCGTCGTGCCGTCTGGTCACTCCAGGGTCCTGCTATCACTGGTTTCAACGATGTGTATAATGCATGGAACAACAACCTGCAGGCTATCGAACGCGCCAACCAGGTACGTGCCGGCGTTGATAACAGTGCCATCGGCAGTCAGGCTGAGATGCAGCAGATCAAAGGTGAAGCCACTTGTCTGAAAGCTTTCCGTTACTATCTGATGTGCGGTCTGTGGGGTGACGTGCCCTACTATGATGAGGCAGCCAAATGGGGAGATGTGATTGATAAGCCCCGTACCGACAAGAACGTGATCTACAGCCGTTGTCTGCAGCAGCTCGTTGACATCGAGCCGAGCATGAAATGGAGTGATGTGAACACGGGAGGTATTGAGCGTATGAACCGTGACTTCGCCATCGGTCTGATTGCCCGTCTGGCCTTGTTCCGCGCCGGATACGGTCTGACAGCCGACGGTACGATGAAGCGCGCTGATGACTATCTTGACGTCAATGCCGACTCACTGACCGTTACCTATACGAACTTGAGCGGTACCGAGGTGACCGCCAGGACACACAACGACTACGTGCAGATGGCCAAGGACTATTGTCAGAAGATCATCCAGCTGAAGAACCGCGACCTGAATCCCGACTTCTACACCGCTTTCGAGAACGAGATGAACTACACCGTAGTGAACAACAGTGAAGTACTGGCAGAGGTAGCCTTCGTACAGAACTACGGCGGTGATATCGGCTGGAGCTATGGTGTTCCCAACACCGATGGCTGCACCAATGGTAGCACCACCATCCAGGTAGGTTTAACTCCCTCTTATTATATGTCATTTGCCGACAACGACTACCGTCGTGAGATCACCTGCGCCAACTACAGTCATAGAGCAGACACCGTAGCAGCCGCTGCCGCTAACGGTATCAAGGTAGGTAAATGGGATCGTGCCCTGGCTGCCAAGGCCTTGGGTAAGGATTCTTCAAAAGGTACTGGTATCAACTTCCCGCTGATGCGCTGGTCGGATATTCTGCTGATGCTCGCCGAAGCTGAGAACGAGCTGAATGGTCCTACCGCACTGGCAAAAGACTGTCTGACAAAGGTACGTGCCCGCGCCTTCAGGAACAGTCCGACTTTCGATGCCGATGTCACCAACTACGTGAGTGCACTCAACAGCAAGGAAGCCTTCTTCAATGCCATCGTCAATGAGCGCGCCTGGGAGTTTGGTGGTGAAGGTCTTCGTAAGTTCGACCTCGTTCGCTGGAATCTCTATGCCCAGAAGATTGAGGAAGCCATGCGTACCATGCTCGTATGGGGTATCAACCACTACTATGCAGACATCGAGAAAGACGAGGCTGCTCTGGCACAGGTGCTCAGAGACTATCCTGAGTTGCCCCAATACGCTAACTGGGCAAACAAGCTGTGGTATGCCAAGCAGGCCAACAACAACTTGAGAACCGACATCAAGTGGTATAACACCAAGTATAAGGTAGAATACGACGACGCTACGATGACCGCTGATGGATGGGCCTCCGTCAACTGGGGCTCTGCCTTGATCAAACGTACACGTACCTATTCCTATAAGGGTGTTGACTATGGTACCACCGGAAGTAAGACAGAAGACAAGGCTGCCGGCACCGTCACTTATGCTTTGGGTACAGCTCCGAACAACGTGGAGTTCACCATCACCAAGGGTGATCCCTCTGGTGTGACACGTACCGATGTCTATCAGGCCAGCGACTATGCCACCCGTCTGTATCGTGGATACTCCAACGGTGCACTGAAGGGCAACGGCGTCGTTCCTTACATCCTGCCGATCGGTATCACCACCCTCAATGCCAGTGAAGTGCTGAACAACGATGGCTATTGCTTCTCAAGCACTCAGATGGGAGAAGGCATCAATGTGGATGTAGCCACCATCGTCACAGAGAACTGGTAATCAATAACCCATAAAGAATAAGAGAATATGAAAAAGATATTGAAATCCTTTTTGCTGCTGATGGCAGTAACGACAGGAATGGGAACATTCGTCAGCTGTAGTGATGACGACCTGCCTGCTGCCGATGCCCTGTTCCGTCCGGTTATCAATGCCGACGATAACATTGAGCAAGGACTTGATGAAAAAGACTCGCCCTATATGATTATCCGCTGGGACAACTACACCAGTGCCAATCAATATACGTTGAAGATAGAAGCATCCGACGGTAGCGACACCCGTGAGATAACCACCGACACTACCTTCTATCGCTTTGACGACTTGCAGTATGACATGGAATATAACATCAGTCTGAGTTCTTCGAACACCGTATCAGGACTGACTTCCAAACCGTTCACACTGACCACCACCACCCTCGACTTCCCGACCAGTCTGCTGACTCCTTCCACCAGCGACCTCATCGACATCCAGGCACGAATCAAATGGGCTGAGGGTGTGAGCTATGACAAGCTGCGCATTCTCAAGGATGAGGAGAACGAGGTGATCGGCGAGGTTGAAGTAACTGCCGACGACAATGCTGCCGCACAGAAAATCATCAATAACCTGGAGCCGAAGACTACCTACCGTGTGGAGGCATACGCCAACGGCAAATACCAGGGAAAGAAACGTATCACCACTGTGGCCTCCGAGAGCTACGAAGGTGAGGTGGTTGACCTGCGTGGTCTGACAGAAAAAGAGAGTTTGAAGTGGATCAACACCACCAGCATCGACTCTATCGTCGCCCTGTATCCCGACAAGGATATCAACATCATCCTGCAGGGAGGTATGCACTACCGATTAGAGACTGTGAACCTGCCCACGACAGCAGGAACACTGAGATTCGTGACGGGTCTGACCCTTCAGGGTAATGCCATCTGGAATGTGACGGGTAACTTCAATCTCAGCAACGGTGTCAACCTCGGTGGTATCTCCTTCGAGAAGATCACCTTCACCGATGATGAGAGCAAGCCGAAGACCAGTAGCAACTACGGCGGTACCTATCTCTTCAATCAGAACAGCGATGCCGTCATCGGTACAGTATCCCTGAAGAGCTGTGAGGTACGCTACAAGCGTGGTGTGATGCGTATCCGCGGCACCAACGTGGTAGAGAGTTTCATCGCCGATGACTGTATCTTCGAATATATCGGAGGCTATGGTATCACTAATGTTGACAACAACGGAGCTGCCATCAAGAACATCAAGGTGACGAATTCCACCTTCGCCAACTGCGTGCGTCTGTTCGTCAACACGAAGAGTAAGGATATCCCCTGCGGCACAGCAACCATCGAGAACTGTACCTTCGCCTACTTCGCCGGAGCAAGCAGAGGACTGATCGAGCTGCAAGAGAAAGAGTGGAAGGGTGGCATCACCATCAAGAACTGTATCTACGGCTCTTGCGGTGAGGTGCACACCGCTCCTCAGGAAGGTATCAAGGGATGGTCGGGAACGGTTGTTCCGACTTTGGATAATGTTCTCTTCACCAGCGACCTCATCTGGGCCATGAAGGAAGACGGCACTCCCAACAATGCCTTTGAAGGCACCACGCTGTCAACAGACACCAAGGGAACATTCAAGAATCCCAATCCCGAAGGTGAGTTGATGCCTGGTGACTATACATTGATCAATGCCGATGCCATCAAGGCAAAGGTTGGTGATCCGCGTTGGATTCCATAAGCCGTAATCTATGATTTTAACAGGAAGGTGTGCTCTTGCGCACCTTCCTGTTTCTTCATTTCAATCCCTTATCTTTTCAAATGAATAAACCATAACAACACCTGTATATGAAATCATTGACCCAAACGTTTATCCTGCTCCTGTCCTTGCTGCCCGCCATGAGCTGGGCCGGGGTGACAGACCAAGAAGCCAAAGAGCAGAACACACCCGAAGGATGGAACGCCGTACAGCTGCCACAGATGCCGGCCATCACAACAGCCAACACCTTTACAATCACCGACTATGGTGCCAGTGTGTCGTCAGCAGACAACACCCAAGCCATACAGGCAGCACTCGATGCTGCCAACAAAGCCGGCGGCGGAATGGTTGTCATTCCTGCCGGTGAGTGGCTGTTCGGAAGAATCACGATCGGCTCAAAAACCATCCTTCACCTCTCCAAAAATGCCACACTCAAACTGTTGGCCTTTGAGGATCACCCCGATCACACCCTCAAGACACCCTATATCACAGGAAAGAGCAATGCATCAGATATCATCATCGAAGGGGAGAGCAAGGAGACCTCCATCATCGAAGGACAGGGTGGTCCATGGTGGGATGCCGTGGAAGCCAAGGTGTCGGGATTACAACGTGGCGCCATGATCCGTTTCCATCAAGGACAACGTTACCTGTTCCGGAATTTCCGCATCCAGAACGCACCAGGCACCAACCTCACGGTAGGACAGTCGGGCAAGGGTGCTCACACCACCATCCACGATGTGGATATCTTTGCTCCGGCCTCAACCGCTGCCGATCCCTCCCACAACACCGACGGTATTCCTATCTGGTCTCAGTATGTCAATATCTATAACTGCCTCATCGATACAGGTGACGACAATGTGGTGACCGACTCCAATGCCCAGTATATCCACGTATGGAACTGTCAGTTCAAAGCGGGTCATGGCGCCTCGTTAGGCAGTTATACTGTGAATATGCACCACATCATCTATGAAGACATCATCTTTGAAGGGACGGACTGCGGTTTCCGTCTGAAGTCGAACATCGACCGAAGCGGTGATGTGCACGACATCATTTTCCGAAACTGCACAATGACAAATGTGGCTACCCCCATTCAGATCACCGCATGGTACGATAAAGTGCCCGAAAGTCCTGAGGCTGCTGAGGCATCGCCCGAGGCGAAGAAGAGTACAACACCCGAATACCATAATATCCTGATACAGAACGTGACGGCTACTGGTTATAACACCAAGAACAGCAACGACAAGAATTACAATGCTATCATGATCTATGGCCGTCCGGAAAGTTATGTCTATGATGTCACTTTCGATCATGTGAACATCTCCCACCGCAACGGAATCCGTATGTTCTTCTGCAAAGACATCAAGTTCATTGACTGTTCGTTCACCAAGACACGGACCAACCAGACCGTCACTGCCACAGATACTGATCTGAGTCCTGTCATGGAGAAATCATATCAGGTGATCTACTCCTGGAATGTGACATCAGGAATCAATGCCGTCGGCACGTCTTCCGCCAACGATGCCACCTACTACTCTTTGCAAGGATACAGACTATCAGAGAAGCCTGGAAGGCACAGTGTCTATATCCAAAACAAAAAGAAATGGATCAGATAAAACCATCAAGACCCTACTGATATGAAAAGAGCTATCCTTTCCCTGATGGCAGCAGCCTCACTGACAGCATCCGCACAGCAGCTACCCTACCAGAACCCGAATCTCAGTCCTGCCGAACGGGCAGAAGATCTATGCTCACGTCTCACCATCGAGGAGAAAGCAGCACTGATGATGGACCAGTCGCCGGCAATCGAACGGTTAGGAATCCCCCAGTTTGAGTGGTGGAACGAAGCCCTGCACGGCGTAGGCCGCAACGGCTATGCCACCGTCTTCCCCATCACCATGAACATGGCGGCAACCTTCAATGATGCCTTGATATATAAAGTGTTCACCGCTGCCAGCGACGAGGCACGTGCCAAAAACATGGAGGCAAAACGGAGCGGTGAGATGAAACGCTACCGCGGACTGTCGTTCTGGACACCGAACATCAATATCTTCCGTGACCCAAGATGGGGGCGCGGACAGGAGACTTACGGTGAAGATCCCTACCTCACCACGAAGATGGGACTGGCAGTGGTGCGCGGTCTGCAGGGCATGACCTACGAAGGCCAATGGCTGTCTGCCCCCGGCACCGTGGCTACGGCGGGCACCCCGTTCTATAAGAAACTCTTTGCCTGCGCCAAGCACTATGCCGTGCATAGCGGACCGGAGTGGAACCGTCACAGTTTCAATATCGAGAACCTGCCCGAACGAGACCTCTGGGAAACCTACATGCCTGCTTTCAAGGCACTGGTGCAAGAGGGTGACGTGAAGGAGATCATGTGTGCTTACCAACGCATCGATGGCGAGCCCTGCTGCGGACAAACCCGTTACCTCCACCAGATCCTGAGAGACGAGTGGGGCTTTAAAGGTATCGTCACCAGCGACTGCGGGGCCATCCGCGATTTCTATGCACCGGGATGTCACGAAGTATCCCC
The DNA here is from genome assembly GCA_002361535.1 of Prevotella sp. UBA3294. Lineage (GTDB taxonomy): Bacteria > Bacteroidota > Bacteroidia > Bacteroidales > Bacteroidaceae > Prevotella. The sequence continues at coordinate 1,997 of DETG01000121.1, read as the reverse complement.
TACCCGCTCGGATGCCTCGGCCAAGGCTGTCATCGCAGGAACGGATGTAGAATGCGGTAGCGAATACAAATCACTGCCCGAAGCCTTGAAAGCCGGGAAGATCAGTGAGGAACAGATCAACACCAGTTTGAAGCGCCTCCTTCAGGGACGTTTTGAGTTGGGTGACTTCGACTCCGACGAACAGGTGCCCTGGACAAAGATTCCAATGAGTGTGGTAGCCAGCAAGGAGCATAAGGCACTGGCCTTGGAGACAGCCCGCGAGGGTATGATCCTTCTCCAGAACCGGAACAATATCCTTCCCCTGCGGCGCGATCAGAAGATTGTGGTGATGGGACCGAATGCCAACGACTCCACGATGCTGTGGGGAAACTATACCGGAACACCCACCCATACGGTGACCATCCTCGATGGCATCAGGAACAAATGTGGTGACGTGCGCTTCGTACAAGGCTGCGGCCTCACCCGCAACGAAGTGACAGAAAGCCTGTTCAACGACATGCAGACACCTGATGGACGCCAAGGTGTGCGTGCCACCTATTGGAACAACGAGAAGTTCGAGGGAGAGCCTGCTGCCACAGTGGTGAACACTTCGAGCATCCATCTGGTCAACGGTGGCAACACCGCCTTTGCCCCGGGTGTCAACCTGGAACATTTCTCCGCAAAATACGAGGGAGTACTCACACCAAAGAAAGATGCCGACATCCTGCTGAACCTGAACGTGGAAGATTATATCGCCGTCATCTTCAACGGAGATACTCTGGTCAGTAGGTGGAACGGACACGGTGTGAGACAACAGACGTTTGAAAAGCATGTGAAGGCAGGTGAGCATTATACCATAGAGGTGGATTATGTCCAGAATATCGGACTAGCATTTATCAGCTTTGATATTGCACAAAGGGTGGACACCCAGATCAATACCGTCCTCAACGAGGTGAAGGATGCCGATGTCATCGTATTCGTCGGTGGCATCTCTCCCCGCTTAGAGGGTGAGGAGATGAGAGTGAACGAAGAGGGCTTCCGTGGCGGTGACCGTCTGTCGATCGAACTGCCGAAGGTGCAACGCGAGATGATCGCCAACCTGAAACGTGCCGGCAAGAGCGTGGTCTATGTGAACTGCTCGGGCAGTGCCCTCGGACTGGTCAGCGAGAGCCAGTATGCCGATGCCATCCTCCAGGCATGGTATGGCGGTGAGCAAGGCGGTCAGGCTGTGGCTGATATCCTCTTCGGTGACTACAACCCCACCGGCAAGCTGCCTGTGACATTCTACCAGCATGCCGAGCAGCTGCCCGACTTCGAAGACTATCGTATGGCAGGTCGCACCTATCGTTACTTCAAAGGGGATGTTCTCTACCCCTTCGGCTACGGTATGAGCTACACCACATTCCAGACGAGTAAGCCCGTCTATCGGAACGGGAAGGTGTCCGTCAGTGTGAAGAACACAGGCAAACGTGCAGGCACAGAGGTGGTGCAGGTGTATGTCCGTAACCCGAAAGACACCGAAGGACCTCTCAAGACCCTGCGCGCCTACCAGCGTGTACAACTCAAAGCTGGTGAGAGCAAGGTGGTTTCCATCTCCCTACCCCGCAACAGTTTCGAGCTGTGGGATGCCGAGAGCAATACCATGCGCGTGGTTCCCGGACAGTATGAGGTCATGGTGGGCACCTCGTCGCAGGACAAAGACTTGAAGAAGACGGTTGCCTATATCAGGTAATGGACTTCGCAATGTGAGATTTTTTTATTACTGCCCCCATCCCTACCCCTTCCCAACAAGGGAGGGTAAGGGGTAGGGGAAGTATGCCCCAATGCCCTGAAGATGCTGAGTATATTACATACAGCGGGAATGCAGACAAGTTTGGAAAAGGAAAACATCGGGACGTTTGCCGACAGTGTAGCGGCGGTGATGCTTGCCTCGCTTCTTCATGACAGCGGAATGACAATAGGAAGGAGTGGGCATGAACTGTATTCTGCCATCATATCCTATCCTATTATTGAAAAGG
>DETG01000092.1:898-20220 GCA_002361535.1 Prevotella sp. UBA3294 | reverse complement strand
CGAAACGGATTTCCTTAACCTCCTGTTTCACCTGCTTCGCCTTCATTTCCTTGGCACGTTTCTTCTGTTGGTAGAGGAACTTACTATAGTCAATGAGACGACATACGGGCGGATTGGCATTGGGCGAAATCTCTACGAGATCAACACCCTGCTGGCGGGCCATGTCTAAAGCCTGACGAGTGGGGATTACCATGGAATCCCCGTCACCTACAATACGTACTTCGCGGACACGAATCTGCTCGTTCACACGGTACTGTTGTCCTTTTTTGTCGTTCTTCATTAACTGTTTTAGTTCAACTTATTTCGAAATCGGCTGCAAAGGTACTATTTTTCTTTGAACTATGATCTTTGAACTTTGAACTTTTTGATTACACTTATATTATTTTAACAATCAGCCATCAATTGATAGCAAATGGGCAATGTGGCTTTGTCACCACCAGACCCTACATGCAAGCACGATAGCTCCGCTGTTCTATAAGTACAAAAAGTTCAAAGGTCAAAGATAAATATCAAAAGTCCTTTGTCATCTCGGCCACCTTGGTGTTCACCTCATCAATGAACTCCTGAATGGTCTTCACACTCTGTTCGCCACCGCCCTGCGGACGTACTGCAACGGTGCCGTCTTGCTGTTCTTTTTCACCAACGATAACCATGTAGGGAATACGTTTCAACTCGTTGTCACGAATCTTACGTCCCAGTTTCTCATTACGCAAGTCGAGTGTTGCTCGCACACCCTGGACTTCGAATTTCCTTGCAACCTCCTTGGCATAGTCGTTATACTTCTCCGACAACGGCAGGATGGCCACCTGGTCTGGTGTGAGCCACAAGGGGAAATGACCACTGGTATGTTCAATAAGCACAGCGGTGAAACGCTCCATGGATCCGAATGGTGCACGATGAATCATTACTGGTGTCTTCTTCGTGTTGTCTTCATCTGTATATTCCAGTTCAAAACGTTTGGGCAGGTTATAATCAACCTGGATCGTTCCCAACTGCCAACGGCGTCCAATGGCATCTTTAATCATGAAGTCAAGTTTCGGTCCGTAGAAAGCAGCCTCTCCGTATTCCACCTTAGCTGGCAAGCCTTTCTCCTGACAAGCCTCCACGATAGCCTTCTCTGCCAAAGCCCAATCCTCATCTGTTCCAACATATTTATCATGGTCGTTAGGGTCGCGTAAGGAAATCTGGGCTTCAAAGTTAAAGCCAAAGGCAGTAAGCACGATATTGATGATATCCATCACGTTCAGGAACTCCTGCTTTACCTGATCAGGACGACAGAAAAGGTGGGCATCATCCTGTGTGAACGAACGGACACGGGTCAATCCATGAAGTTCTCCACTCTGCTCGTAGCGATAGACCGTTCCAAATTCTGCGATGCGCAGAGGCAGGTCACGGTAAGAGCGAGGCTTATTGGCAAAGATCTCACAGTGGTGAGGGCAATTCATGGGTTTCAGCATATATTCCTCGCCCTCTTCCGGTGTGGTGATGGGGCGGAAGGAATCCTTCCCATAATGCGCATAGTGCCCTGAAGTAATATAAAGATTCTTGCTTCCGATATGCGGGGTAATCACCTCCTGATAACCAAAGCGCTTCTGCACTTTACGCAGATGATCTTGCAAGCGCAGACGCAGTTCGGTGCCTTTCGGCAGCCAGATAGGCAGACCTTTACCCACTTTTTCGGAGAACATGAACAATTCCATCTCCTTACCGATCATACGATGGTCACGTTTCTTCGCTTCCTCCAGCATAACGAGATACTCATCCAGCATCTTCTTCTTCGGGAACGAGATACCATAGAGTCGCTGCATCTGCTCGCGATTTGCATCACCACGCCAGAAAGCACCGGCCACACTCGTCAGTTTCACAGCCTTGATCTCTCCGGTATTCACGAGGTGAGGACCACGACAGAGGTCTGTGAAGTTTCCTTGAGTATAGGTTGTGATCGTGCCATCTTCCAAGTCCTGATCGATATGCTCACACTTATAGGTCTGTCCGTCAGCAGCAAACTCCTTCAAGGCTTCGGCCTTAGCCACCTCACGGCGCACCACGGGTTCTTTTTTCCCGGCCAGTTCCTTCATTTTGTTTTCGATCTTCGCGAAGTCCCCTTCCTTAATCTGCTCACCATTGGGCAGCAGCACATCATAGAAGAAGCCATTCTCGATGGCTGGTCCGAAACCGAACTGGATGCCGGGATACAACTCCTTCAATGCTTCTGCCAGCAAGTGAGCACTGGTATGCCAGAAGGTATGCTTTCCCTCCTCATCATCCCATTTATAGAGTGCAATGGTTGCATCCTCGTTGATGGGTCGGTTCAACTCCACGGTCTCACCATTCACACCGCAGCTGATAACACTGCGTGCCAAGGCTGGCGAGATGCTCTCGGCAATTTCGAGTCCTGTCACGCCCTGCTCATACGAACGAACAGAGCCGTCTGGAAATGTAATGTTAATCATTTTATTGTTGTTTATAAAGAATTTGTCTGCAAAGGTAGCACTTTCTTTCGATATAATATAATAAATAAGGTAAAAAAATGCAGTAAGAGCAAGGACGACATCACTCTCGGATCACCACCTTCCGAGCAGCCTGCCCTTGGCGAACTACATACACACCCCTCTTCAGTCCCTTCAATTCATGTCCGCACGACAAGCCGGAAGGAGTGAACACCTCAAAAGGCCGGGAAAGATCAACGGTGACACGCTCCACAGCACTCGGCTTATACACATATCCTAACCGTCTGTCCATCCATGCCAGTCTCTCCCTCATGAAACGGCGCACATTCTCCACCTCTTTTGTATAACTACCCCATAGTCGCGGATTCTGATGAACATAACTGTTCATGATGGGCCATCGCATGAAGTTCAGTCGCTGGGACTGCTGCAGTGTCGTCTCCATGGAGTCGATCCATGCCACCAGATGATCTTCTGTGAGCCCTCCTTTTCTTGCCTCATCCCAGATTTCCAGCATCTCTTTCTGTGCTGCTTCATTCTTGATAACGATATTATCTGTAAAAGATCTCATCTGCCCGGCGCAGCTTCCACCACTGCGATACACATAATCGGATTTGCTGTTCACTGGAAATGTCCGACTGTCGTTATCGAAAGCGATGTCAAAATCCCAAACCGGTCCGGTGTAGAACATTTCATCATCGCGTTGCTTATACATATACACACTCCAATAGGTATCGGTGTTTCCCGACAACTCCCCTACCAAGAAATGCCGAAGGAATGTCTGGGTATCCAGGAGTTTCTCCCAGTTACTCTCCATTCTGTTGAACTGAGTCTTGATATAATTCTTCTGTACGCTGGTAATCTCATCTTCATCGGGCGATTTGATCGTCACCGGATTCCCTTTATTCGAATAGAAATATGAAATTTCCTGATCGGCATAGGCATCCACCTCTATCATATAGCCGCCAGTGAGGGCACTTCCCTCCGAATCCTCGGGAGTCATCTCTGTAATATTCACCCGTTGCTTGTGCACCTCAACCTGATCGCACAGCTGATAGCACCCCACATACTCACCGTTCAATACCACATCCACAGCAGTACCATAAGGTGTATAGGGCATTCCCATTTTCTTACTCAGCTCGAACGCGAGCAAGTTTCGCATCAGTGTCTTATCACCATAGTTATTGATCAGCGTCCATTTCTTCGCTTTGGCCGGAGAGTCGATTACCCGCTGTTTCTCCTTGAACTTGATCCGGTACGGTTTCTTTGGAAAAGTACGTGATGCGTTACCTCTTTCCCTGACAGACCCAGGCTCAGAAAGAAGATGCTTTCCCTCATTAGAGATGATCATCAACTGTGAACTGATCTCATGTTCTTTATCATAAGGTAGTACTCCATCTTCTGTATGAATAGTAACGGTAGGCAGGTTGGTAAGTTGGTACAGATGGGAGTCATCTCCCTCTCCCGCATGACCATAAAATGCCAGTTCGGCGATGTTACAGCGGGCATCGGAAGGTCCGACATACCTGACGTATCGAAAGCCACGGGTGCATGAGACGTCGGCATACGACATCATTCCGACAGTACCTTTTTCATCAATGATATACAAGGGAAGGGCGTCCATGAAATCCTCTCTGTTCGCACCCTCGAACAGTCCTAAGACAACCCTGTCGGGACCATGACTGTCATCACGGGGTGCCCACCCCACACGTGTGATGACATGAGGAGAGCCTAAGTCGAGTCCTGCCCAGGTGCGACTTCTTTCCCAAGAGGCGAAAAAGGTGCTCATGTCTCCATCGAAGGCATGAGAACATGTATTGACGGTCGTTGACTTGGCAGATGTATGATAGTCCACACTCTCCTGCGTACCTATAACCCTGCCTGTCAGCTTGTTGTCGGCAGACACCCTTGTCAGGAGAACAGACAAGAACAGAATGAGATAGACTCTTGGCATTTTCATCATTTGTCTCGGTATTTCTTGATTACGCTGTAGGCATCATATAATCCCAGTTCTCCCGCCTTACTCAGATCGTTGATTCCTTCCTTCTTATTTCCGTTACGAATACGTGCCAGTCCTCGGTTGTAGTAAGCTTCAGCAAGGCCGGGTTCCAAAGAGATGGCTTTGGTATAGTCATCAATGGCATGCACATAGTCTTTCCGCGCCGCATACAGGTTGGCACGATCGTAATAGACAAAAGCGTTCTGCGGGTTCAAACGCAAGGCCTCATCGAAGTCGGCAAGGGTACGTGCAGCCTTCAGGTTTCCCTCCATGCCCTGCGACTGATTGAACTCGTTCATGAGCGACTGGCACACAGCCCGCTGCCAATAGGCAATCGAAGCCGTACTGTCGATCTGCACGTAAGCGGTAAGGTCGTTAATGGCCGCATCGAAATTCTGCACCACACTATATGCCACGGCGCGCTGAATCAGTACATGACGATCCTTCCTAAGGTCAGTAATCGTGGCAATACGGTCTGTGAGGGAATCGATAAGGGCGAAATAGTGCTGTGCTTCCTTTTGTGTGAGCACCTGATGATGACAAATGATATGAAGGGGGTGATTCGGCTTTGCCGTGCGGTTGAATTGCTCCACGTCATGATCAAAAGCCGCGAACGACTTCAATCCTTCCGTCTGTTGCAGGAACGAAAGTTCATACATCGGCATCAGCTCGTCATCAACCTTGCGGTTTTGCACCTTCCCTCGGTAAGCACTCGCATATTCATGCTCCACCTCGTTCTCATCGGCTTCCACCAGCTGGTTATATTTGTTCATATCGATGTCGCTCAGTTTACGCACCTCTTTCTGCTTGTTCTTGCTCCATCGCGGCTGGATACCTAAATGTTTGTCCATCTGTGCTTTCAGAATACGGAACTCATCCTGTTCAGCCTTAGCCGTCATGCCCAGTCGACGGTAGCAGTTAGCGCGGTACTGCAGACCTGTCCAGAAGTTGGGGAACTCATCGATCACTCGGGTATAGTCACGTATGGCACCCTCCATATCTCCAGTTCTGTCGAGCAAGAGAGCACGGTTAAAGATGGCCATGATATTGTTCGGTTCCATGCGGATGATGAAGTCGAAGTCGGAGATAGCCCGGTTATCATCACCCACCTGCACCCGTAACTGTCCACGGTTATAATGTGCCAAGAAGTTATTGGGATCTAATTCCAGTGCTTTGTCATAGTCGGCCAGAGCCCCCCTGAGGTTATTAGTATTGTACCGGGCCAATGCCCTGTTCACATAATTGCCTACCACCGTAGGCTTCAGGTGAATGGCACGACCTAACTGTTCATCGGCATCCTTCCATTTCCTTCGACTCAGACTGATCATAGCACGCACCGTCCATGCTTCACCGTCATAGGGATCCAGTTCCAACGACTTGTCGAGGAAAGAAGAAGCTTTGAGTGTATCTTTCTGTTGCATGCACACTTCAGCCTTCAGCTGATACACCTTGGCATTACTTTTCCAACGGTTCATCATGGAATCAAGTTCGAAGTGTGCCTTTTCATAATCTTTGTCTTGGATACGACATAAGGCACGGTTATACCACAAGCCCTGACTGGTTGGGTCGTGAAGGATTGCCATGTCGTAGTCGGCTGCAGCCTCCTTGAATTTCTGCAGTCGGATACGGCAAACACCGCGCAGATCGTAAAGACCTGAAATATAAGGATTCAGGTTAATGGCTTCATTGCAATCCTGCTCTGCCCCTTGGTAATCATCCAAGTTATACTTGGCGATGGCACGATAGTACCAAGGCTCATACATATAGGGCTTGGCAGCGATCACTTGATTGAAATACTGCATCGAGAGCACATAGTCCTCATAATAGAGTGCTCCTCTGCCCGCATTCAGGATCCTGTCGATGTTATATTGAGCCATGGAGGGAAGACAGAAGGAAAGGCAGAAACATACGAACAGGAAATGCATGACAGACGATTGGTAGAAACGCAACGCATTCCTTCCTCGTTTCATACCCTTTTTCATCTTCCCACTGATTCTCATAAAGATGGAGATTATCTTCTCACCGCCTTGGTACGATACGAGCAACGATATTTCCCCAAGGTTAGTGCTTTCAGCTTGTTCTTGATCAGCTGACGTCGCAAGGGTGAGATACGATCAATGAACATGTGGGCATCTAAATGGTCGAACTCATGCTGCATCACACGGGCCAAATAACCATCCACCCACTCATCATGCTCGTTGCGCTCTTCATCTTCATAACGAACACGAATCCGCGTGGGACGTTCCACCTTCTCGTGGATACCAGGCAAAGACAAGCAGCCCTCCTCCATCGACTCGGTCTCTGTATTGTCTAACTCCTCGATATGCGGGTTGATATATGCCTTGCGGAATCCCTTGTACTCTGGAAAATCCTCAGCAAGCACATCAAGGTCGATCACAGCCACACGGATGTTTTGCCCTATCTGAGGAGCTGCCAGCCCCACGCCATCACTGGCTGTCAGGGTCTCGAACATGTTTTTAATCAGCTCGTCCAGGTTCGGATAGTCCTTGGGGATATCTACCGACTCCTTACGCAGCACAGGCTGACCATATATATAAATAGGTAATATCACGTAAATATGAAAAATTGAAAGATTGAAAAAATAAAAAAGAAAAGCGTTAAGTATGAAAGAATGACAAGTCAACGAGTTAACTCAGACCATTTAACGCACAGATTGCCTGAGGTAGTCCTCAAGCATAATCGTGGCACTGATTCGGTCAACTAAAGCCTTATCCTGGCGTGCCTTCTTCCTCAGTCCGCCATCGATCATCACCTGATGAGCCAATACCGAGGTAAACCGTTCGTCAACATATTCAATAGGAATCGCAGGCACCGCTTTTCGCCAACGGTTCACAAATTGCACCACACGTTGCAAGTTCTCGCTGGGCTGCCCATTGGTTTGCAGAGGTTTGCCGATGATCACCCGTTCTACCTCTTCTTGAGAGATATAGTTCTTCAGGTAATCGAAAAGTTCAGACGTAGAAACAGTCGCCAACCCGTTTGCAATAATCTGCATCGGGTCGGTGACTGCTATGCCTGTACGTTTCTTTCCGTAGTCGATTGACAGAATGCGCGCCACTACTTACTGCTGGTTGAAAAGCAGCCACGCATCAGCATACTCGCCGGCACGGAAATCGTTGCGGCTGCGCACTGCGCTGGCCTTGTCATCGTAGGTCGTTGCTACCACACGATACATATTATTATTACTGTTGAAAGCAACCTGAGCGGGATAGCCAGCGTTGCGGAGACGCTGTGCAAGACCCACGGCGTTTGCCTTCACTGAGAAAGAGCCAACCACTACACTGAAATTCTTCAGACCGGCACCGTCAACAACCTGCAATTTCTCCGGACGAACGGACACGTTGTCAACATTGTCAACAACCACGGTCTCTGTAGAAGGACGAGTCTGAACGGGTGACACCACAGGTGTCTCCTCACCGTAATTGGTGTTGTTTGCTAAGTTTGCCTCCTCCTGAGCCTTTGCCTTGTCATAGGCTTTGCGATAAGCACTCTCAGATGATTTACAACTTGTAAAAGCCAATGCAACAGCTAAGCCTGCGCATACTAACATGTACTTCTTCATAACTTTCTCTGAATAATTTAACTATTTGATTCACTTTTGTATAATCATTGTGCGAAATTACACAAAATCGAGGAGAATCGAGGAAAAAACCTGCATAAAGTTTGTTAAATGACATAAATACATAGTTTTTAACAAAAAATGGATGTCATTTTTGCAGACGAATGCAAAATAATGACTATATTTGCGATTGATTTTGATTATCACAACTAAAAACAAATACGAATATGAAGACATTAGGTTACATTGGTGCATTCCTCGGCGGTGCCATTGCCGGCGCAGCACTGGGATTGCTCGCAGCCCCGGAGAAGGGCTCAGACACCCGTGAGAAAATCACAGATGCTATTGACGATTTCTGCAAGAAGCACAACATCAACTTGAGCCGCAAGGAGATTGTTGACCTCGCAGACGACATTAAGGATGCGGCTGCTGACATTGCAGAATAAGGCAGCACATGTTTTCGAACGACAAGAATATCGAGACCATCGGCCAGCTGGTAGAGGTGGTGAAACATTACATTGGACTGCAGAACGAGTATCTGCGGCTTGATGTGATTGAGAAAGTGGTGCGACTGATCACGGCTTTGTCGATAGCCGCTGTCACTTTCCTCATTGTCTTGATCATCTTCATCTACCTGTCGTTTGCCGCCGCCTACGCCCTGGCTCCTTATGTAGGAACCCCTGTGGCCTTTCTCATTGTGGCAGCTTTCTATATCTTGATATTCTTGTTGTTCCTGGCATTTCGGAAATCATGGGTTGAGAAACCCTTGGTGCGGTTCCTGGCCAGTTTATTAATGGAGAAATAGCAGTCGATGATAGAGAACGAAAACACCCAGGTATATACCACCTTGCGCTCTATCGAAGAACGCAAGCTGCAGTTGTTGAAAGAAATCAGGAAAGACAACAACCAGATCAACAAACTTCGCAAGCAATTGTTTGCGAAGCCTACTGCCTTGACTGGTCGGAAAAACAGAATGAGTATGCAGGGACTGATGAGTACGGGTGCTGGTGTCTTCGACGGTCTTCTCTTGGCTTGGAAGCTCTATCGCAAATTCAAGAAATAGAGGTTCCTCTCATCTCCCATCTTTCTTCTATTAGACATCTACCTGCTGTCCATCGTATGCCAGTCGCACATGCGGTGGAAGTTGCCGGTTCACATCCTCATGCAGTCCGATGTCATGACATACGTGTGTGAGGAAAGTTCTTCGTGCCCCAACCTTTCCTACAAAGGCCACAGCATCATCCACACATTGATGGGCATGATGAGCGGGGTGATAGCGTAGTGCATTGACCACCAAGGTTTCTACCCCTTCCAAGAACATCATTTCCTCATCCTCGATGGTTTTCATATCTGTGATATAAGCAAAACTGCCGATGCGGAAGCCCATGATAGGCAGTTTCCCATGGAGCACACGGAAAGGGATCACCTCCAACTCGTTCACCTGCAAGGGTTGGTGAGGCTGCATGGTATGAAGGTTGATCTTAGGTGCCCCAGGGTATCTGTTCTCTGCGAAACAATATGGGATCGTCTGCATCAGACCACGAGAGGTCATCTCATCGGCATAGATATTGACCTCACCAAACTGACAAAACGGACGGATATCGTCCAAGCCCCCCACATGATCATAATGGATATGGGTTAGAAGTACTGCATCGATCTTTCGAAACGGCTGTCTCAGCATCTGCTGACGGAAGTCAGGACCGGCATCGATCAGGATCCTCGTATGATCGGTCTCTATCATGGCGGAACACCGCAACCGCTTGTCATGCGGATCCTCACTCTGGCACACCTTACAGGTGCATCCTATCGAAGGTACGCCTACCGATGTTCCCGTTCCTAAGAATGTCAGCCTCATTTTCTACCCCTTATATCAGAATTATTCTATTTCGATTCTTCTTAGACGCAAGAAGAACAGAAGTTTCTTACCCCTTACTAAATAATATTGACTTCCGGCACAATCTCGATCCCAAACCGTGCCTGTACATCATGCTGGATGGTCCGACAAAGTCTGACAATTTCGTCACCCGTCGCCCCACCCCGGTTTACCAGAACCAGAGCCTGTTTGCCATGCACGCCAGCCTTACCCAATGATTTGCCTTTCCAACCACACTGTTCTATCATCCACCCGGCAGGAATCTTCACATGGTCGGCATCAACCTCGTAGTGTGGCATGTTCTCATAGGCAGCTGCCAGCTCCTCGTATTGGCGACGGCTTACGACAGGGTTCATGAAGAAACTTCCCGCATTGCCTTCTTCTTGGGGATCAGGAAGCTTAGCCCTGCGTATTTCGATGATCGTACGCCTCAGTTCCTGAGATGTTGGATCCACGATTCCCTTCTTCGACAGTTCTGCGCGGATATTCCCATACTCCACATTCAGACATCCTTCCTTGGGTAAGCGATAGGTTACGTAGGTGATTAGGTATCGGTTACGCCAGTCTTTCTTAAACCGACTGCTTCGATAACCATAACAGCATTCTTCATTCGAGAAGGACACCTCCTTACCAGTGGCAATCTCTACTGCCTCCACCCGTTCTATGAAATCACCAGCTTCGGAACCGTAAGCTCCGATATTCTGAACAGCAGAGGCACCGACCTCACCGGGTATCAATGACAGGTTCACCAAGTTACCATAGCCCCGGACTACGCACCATGCCACCACATCATCCCACAACTCGCCACTGCCACAGCGCACCATGACATCATCGCCACACGGAGAGCACTCCATGCCCTTAATGGCAGAATGGACAACAATACCATCGAAATTGCGGGTAAGCAACAAGTTACTGCCACTGCCAATCAATAGGAAAGGGCACTGTGCCGACCGCAAGATGGCTGTCACCTCGCGTGCCTCCTCACCGTTGGCATATTCGATGAACCTCCGGCAAGAGGCATCAATGCCAAAAGTGTTATGCGGCTTCAGACTATAGTTGCTGAGATCCTTCATCGTCAATTGCGTTATTCCACTAATTTCACCAGTTTCCACTCGCCTCCCATCCGCTTGAACGTCATTTCCAACTCTTGTCCATTGGAAATACCGCGCAGCAACAGGATCTTCTGGTTACCCTTGGTGAATTTCTCACCATACACCACATTGTAGAGAACACCCGACGGCAGTTCGCCTGGTGACACCTCTTCCCACTGCTCTGGAGTAATCGTTCCCGACATTTCCTTGGAATCGTCTTCCGGATCCGGTCCTTTGAAATCAATGGTTTCATTCAGACTCTCTGCCTGGAATAGGCTGTCGGTAGCAAAATGCTGGTAGAAACTCAAGAACGAGGCATTCCTTCCCTCGCCAATATGTTGATCTTCCACCGAGGTAAGCATCCACTGACCGTTCAGACGATTGAAATGATAGGATTTCACCTGATTCCTATCTAAGAATATTTTCTCTACCTTGACCTGATTGATACTGGTGTCCTTCGACAACTGCAGGTCTTTCTTCGAATCAAGGATCTGCGTATAGAAGTTCTGGGGAAAATAAAAACGCTCTGTCTTCCACTCCTTGGCAGTGACGGCGACAGGTTTCTTTCCCTTGCCATTGGCCAGGGGGAAACGGATTCTGCTCACCTGAAATTTCCGATTACTGGCAAAGTTGAAAAAGAAATCATCGAACAACTCATCGGCAGCCTTGGGAATAGGCTGCTCTGCGATCAACTCTTCCAACGTGTCCATAGCTATGGTATCGGCCATGGAATCCAGTGCTGTACTGTCTGCCATCGCTACTGGCTTCCCTTCTTTGCAGCCTGCTGTCCACAGCATCATGCAAACGCATGAGATAACGACTACATAAACCCCTTTCTTCATACTCTCTTATCCACGGTTCTTAGGATATTCTCTCAAATTGCCGCAAAATTACAAAAAAATAATGAAACAAAGAATAGGATACCGTTTTTTTTATTCAAAGCATGGCAAAAAGGGAGTCTGTCAAACTGTGTTTCGTATGAATGGGATGAAGGTAATGGGAACAAAACAATTTGTTTTGTCCTGAAAAGAGCCATTACTTTCACTCGTTAAGATACCTTCTTTGAGAACAAAACAATTTGTTTTGTAAAAGATGCCATGCGTATATCATGACGTAATGATGGGGAATAGCAGCTTTTCCACTATTTATATTTGACATCTGTGATGATAATCCAGAAAAAACACTACCTTTGCATCCGAATAGACTCATCAATGAGCTATCACCATGTTCTCATGAGCAGAAAGAAAGAAATATATAAGGTGACGCTGGTGGGCAGTGCGGGCAATGCAGCACTGCTTACGTTTAAGTTCATTGCCGGCATATTAGGAAACAGTTCGGCGATGATTGCCGATGCCGTTCACTCACTGTCAGACTTCGTAACCGACCTTCTGGTACTGGTATTTGTGAGTATCAGTTCCAAGCCACAGGATCAGTCGCACGACTATGGGCATGGCAAATTTGAAACCATTGCCTCATTCCTCATCGGTTTAGCACTGATAGCGGCGGCAACGGGCATTGTGGTGTCGGGGGCTGTGAAATTGTACTCCTGGTGGGGCGGCACCCAACTCGAAGCTCCTGGATGGATCGCCCTGTGGGCTGCCTTGCTGTCGATAGTCACCAAGGAATTGCTCTATCAATATACGGCACACAGGGGTCGTCAGCTCAACTCCCAGGTGATGATCGCCAACGCCTGGCACCATCGCAGCGATGCCCTCTCGTCCATAGGGGCCGCCGTTGGTATCGGCATGGCCATCTGTCTGGGACAACGCTGGACGGTATTCGATCCATTAGCTTCCATCGTGGTGGGTTTGATGTTGGTGAGGGTGGCCTACCAGCTGCTCAAAATCAGCATCAACGAACTGACGGAAAGTTCACTGCCTGCAGAGACAGAACAGGAGATCATGCAGATTATCCAGTCGTTCGACGACGTTCAGCAGCCTCACAACCTGCGCACCCGACGCATCGGCAACCGTATCGCTATCGAGGCCCATGTACGAATGGACGGTCAGCTACCGCTCAACATTGTCCATGAGCGTGCCACAGCCATTGAACGGAAACTGAAAGAGCACTTCGGTGCCAACACCCACATCTCGATCCACATGGAGCCTACCAAATAGGACTGGGCCACCTCTTTCCGTTTTGTGGACATCGCCCAACTTACATTCGGAACCAACGGTCGCTATTCGCTCTTGTATGTAATTTGGAGAAGTGTGTGATACAAATGGTACAGATTATGCACAAAGTGAAAGATTTGACAGACAAATATCAGGAAAAGTCTGCGGAAAAGTGGGGAAATAATATTATAGTGTGATTGTTTGCTAAATATCTTAGCATAATGTGCTCTGTTTGGATAAAAATGAGTAACTTTGTAGCATTAACAACAGAAATCCATTATGGACAAAGATATTAATCGCATCAAAGTTGTGCTTGCAGAGAAGGGAGGTGCCGCGAGACTATTGAGTGTCTCGTGGAGGGATACCCAAGAACCTATAAGTGGTTGGCAGAGCAGCTGGGATGTGCGCCTACTACCGTATCAAAGTGGTGTACCAATGACTGCCAGCCTACAATGGAGACATATCTAAGAATTGCAGAACTGCTTGATGTGGAACTGACAGAATTAGTTAGAACAAATAAAGACAAAAAAGAACACCCCTCTTTTTGAGTTATTTGCAAGCAAAGCGGCAAGCCGAGCGAGTGGGTAACTATAATACATTTAGTGGGTAAGTTGAAAACAATATTTACTTAGAACAGATATGGCAAGCAAACAGAGTCACAGCATAGAAGAACTGGTCGAACAATGGGCTAAGGAGCAATTGAAAGGGATTAGGCTCTATTACAAAACAGATTTCATCAATCCTCAAATAGAAAAGGCTCTCAAAACGGCACCTTCGAAGAAAGGAGGAAAAGGACCGAACTATCCAGATATCAAGTGCATGATTCCGACTGGTGAGGGCGATATTCCCGTGATGATTGAAGTTAAAGGAACAAAAGGCGCACTTATAAAACTTGATGAAGAAACAGGGTTACCAGCAAACACAACAAAAAAAGGTGATCCGAATTATGCTAATATTGAAAAATACGCAGTCAATGGAGCTGTACATTATGCTAATGCTATCGTGCGCCATACGAACTATAAAGAAGTACTTGCCATAGGGGTAAATGGATATAAAGAAGAAACAGGAGAAATTGTTTATGAAGTTAGCGCATGGTTTCTCTCCAGACGGAATCTTTTCATACCAAAAGAAATAGGACGCTATAGTGACTTGTCTTTCCTGCTGGAAATGTTTCGTGAGGAGTTATTTAAGCATCTTGCTGAGATTAACCTGACCGAAGCAGAAATAGAACGTCAGAAGTCCAATTTGGAGGATGATATTGAGCGTAAGTTAAAAGCCCTTAATCAAAAGATGCAGGACGAATTGCATATTGTGGTTAATCAGCGGGTTCAGCTTGTAACAGGGCTGATTATGGCAGGATTAGGAGTGAGAAATGAAGATGGCTCTTTCAAGGTGCGTCCATTACAAGAAGACGAATTGCTCGGTAACACTGATGCGGATAATAACGATGGTGCTGTCATCATGGGAAGAATCAAATCTTACCTGAAGAATAAAAGTTTGCCTGAAGAGAAGATAGATATGATTTTCGGAATTCTTAAGGTGGTGTTCCTAAATTCGCATCTTGAAGTTCCCATAAACGGTGAGAGTAAGCTAAAGACGCTTTACTATGATATTAAAATGGATATCATTCCTTTTCTTACAGGTGAGTTGCACAATCTGGATTTTACCGGCAGGCTGTTTAATGTACTCAATGCATGGGTTGCCGTTCCTGACGGAGCAGAGAATGACGTGGTACTAACTCCACGTTCTGTTACTGAATTGATGTCTAAGTTGTGTCAGGTGAACAAGGATTCATACGTTTGGGACTTCGCAACGGGTTCTGCAGGCTTTCTTATTTCTGCTATGCATCAGATGATTGCCGATGCCAAAACCAAGATAGTGAATCCGAAAGTAAGAGAAGAGATAATCCTACATATTAAGACTGAACAACTATTGGGTATCGAGAAGTTGGCCGACATATACCTACTTGCAGTGTTGAACATGATTCTGATGAAGGATGGCTCTGCAAATATTATTCAAGGCGACTCATTAACAGATTTCAAGGGCAATTACGAACAAGGAAAATTGAAGGGCGAGCCATTCCCTGCTGATGTGTTTCTGCTCAACCCACCGTACTCAGCAGCAGGTAAGGGATTTGTGTTTGTAAAGCGTGCGCTTGGCATGATGACACATAAAGGTATGGCTGCTGTCCTCATTCAAGAAAATGCCGGTAGTGGCAATGGTCTCCCATACACCAAGGACATTCTGAAAAATAATACACTTGTGGCATCTATCAAGATGCCCACCGATTTGTTTATCGGGAAATCATCTGTCCAGACAGCCATCTATGTTTTTGAGGTTGGTACGCCACACAAACGTAAGTCTGTGGTAAAATTCATCGACTTCTCCAATGACGGATATTCGAGAATGAACCGTCGCCATTCCAGTCAGAGCGTTAATCTGCGTGATACTGATGATGCACAGGGAAGATATGAAGAAGTTGTCAATCTGGTAAGGTATGGTCGAGGAGTTAATGACGAGAATCTCAACTATTATCATGGATTATACGTCGAAGACTACATAACATTAAAAGGCAACGACTGGACTTACGGACAGCATAAAAAGATAGACACCATACCTACTGAGGAGGATTTCCGTAAGGTTGTGAAAGACTACCTTGCTTGGCGAGTATCGGAGGTTATTAAGCAAGAAGGAGAGAACGGCCTGGGAAAATAGTTGGCCCTCGGAAGAAACGGAAAGAACCCGAGGGCGGATATAAAAAATTTAAAATAGGTAGTCTGTTTAACGCCCAAACTGGTGATGTTGATTTACAACAAAAGGATGTTAACGGGCAAGGAGAATATTTCGTGAACTCTGGAGTGCAGAATTGCGGTATAAAAGGACGAACCGATAGAGCCGCAAAAATCTTTCCAGCCAATACTATAACCATAGACTTCTTGGGTAATGCATACTACCGGCCATTTGAGTATAAAATGGCTACTCATAATCATGTATTCTCTTTAAATGGCGATGTGCTGAAGAACGAACTTGTTGGTTTGTATATAAGCGTCCAAATGTCGTATCTCAGGAAGTTATATTCTTTCAACAATATGGGAACTTGGCCTCGTATAAAGGAACAAGAAATATATCTACCTGTTACAAAAGAAGGTGACATCGACTTGATTTATATCGAGGAGCGAGTTCGCGAACTCGAAGATGAGCGAGTTCGCGAACTCGAAGCCTACCTCCATGAGGCAGGCTTCGAAGACTGTACTTTGTCGAAAGAAGAGGAGGATGCGCTGAGCAATATAGGAAGTACTCCGATGATAGAAGTTACTCTTGGTGAGTTGTTTGATATCTGCAAAGGAAGGAGACTGACAAAAGCAAACATGATTTCCGGTAATATTAATTTTATTGGAGCTACTGCAGAGAACAATGGTCTAACAAACAAAATAGGCAATGACTCACATTTACACCCATCCAATACCATAACAGTTACTTATAATGGTTCTGTGGGCGAAGCATTTTACCAGTTTGAGCGTTTCTGGGCTTCTGATGATGTGAATGTTCTTTATCCAAAATATGCGTTGAATGAAAATATCGCTTTATATTACCTTGCCCCCATCAGGAAAAAAGGAAAAAAATACGCGTATTCTTTTAAATGGACAAAAGAGAAGATGGAGAAGGATTCTATCTGGATTCCATGTAAAGGTAAAGAAGGGAAAGATGTTGATTTCACCTTTATGCAGACCTACATCAATGCCATCAAGAAGCAATGTATTGCCGCCTTAAAACGAGAGATAGAACGTGAGCGTAGTGCTTATGGGGAAGTGATTGCCAATCAAAAAGAAAGTGCAAACACATATATAATAGACGAGAATGCCAATAATCACGGAGGGATTTCATACGAACCACAAATAGCCGCAGAACCCTTTGGCCGCTACAAATGGGAAGGCTTCGACCAAAGCATCTGTGACTTCTTTGGCAACGGTCAAACTATTCTTGTGGGCTGCTATAAGGGGAAGCCGTATCGCGATTGGATAGATGCTCACCACCTATATAACATAAGGATGGGAAAGGTGAAAGGCTCTATGGAGGTTAACCGTGAACTTTTTGGCAGTACATCTTTGCTGGTACTCTATGAAATCGGCAAGCCAGACAAACTGAGTGCTTACAAGATTGTTGACCATCGAGAAATGGGCAAAGAAGAGCTGATTGGATTGGGCTACCCAAACAAAAGGCCCAGAAAGAGCTATATGTCGTTCTCTCTCGAACCCCTTGATATGGATTTGACTTTCTTGATTGAACATCATCTAATAGAAAGGATTATCGAACTGGATGCAGACCATGCAAAAGGTACACCAATCTTTATAGAACCGTAAGAAAGCACGATTGGCATATGAGAATATTTGAGATAAATTGATTATCTTTGCAAATAAAAAAAGAAAAGAACAATATGAATTGGAAAGAACGGGCAATAGCTATACTGAAGGATAGCCTATATCCGATACCAACAGAGCTGAATGAACTGGATTGGAAGAGTGGGTTGTCGGATAAGGCGGAACGGTTGGCACAGCACATCTCAGCATTTGCCAACTTGAAGGGTGGCGGCATTCTTGTGTATGGAGTGCATAATGATGGTACATGTTTTGATATCTCAAAAGAGGAGGTGGACAAAACTGTTCAAACATTAGGAAATATAGCCCTGAACAACCTTGCTTATCCTATCCAGATAGAACATTCAGTTATGACCTTTGAAGGTCATTCCTTGTTATTCATCTTCATTCCTGAACAGAACGAAAAGCCCGTTTGTCTGCGAGGAAAAGATATTTATTCTTCATATTACCGTTCTGCTGGTCAAACCGTAAAGATGTCGAAAAACCAGGTTAGAGCAATGATTGCTGCTTCACAAGGCATAACTTATGAAAGACAAGTGGCATTGGGTGGCTTATCTGCCGATGAGGTTCTACATCTTCTAAACTATAAGTCACTCTACCAAATTTTGGATAAAAATGTGCCAACCTCTACAAGTAGTATCATAAGCAGGCTGAATGATTATCATTTATGCGAGCAAGAGGGCAAGAAGTGGAATATCACGAATATGGGTGCGATTCTGTTTGCTAACAATCTGGGCGACTTTCCAAATATGAAAGGACGCGAAGTGATTGTCAGGAAATATGTAGGGACAAACAATCGCCAACAGTCACTTGAACAGCATGGCGCATACGGATATGCTGTCGGCTTCGAAGGATTGGTTGATTTCATTATGCGTAATACGAGCAAGGAAGTCATTGACGTGAAAAGGGAAGATATTTCTGTCTATCCACGAGTGGCTATCCGAGAGTTTGTTGCTAACGCTTTGGTTCATCAGGATTTTGGTATTACGGGAATGCCTGTGACAATTGAAATATTCTCCAATCGACTGACCATTACGAATGCTGGGGCTCCTCTTAACGATATTAACCGACTAATTGACTTGCCACCACAATCAAGGAATGAACAGTTGGCACAAATGATGTTTCAACTTGGAATTTGTGAACGCCGGGGTAGTGGCATTGACCGTGCCATTGCAGCTGTGGAGGAGATGAATCTTCCTGCCGTTAAGTTTACAAAAAGCGAACAGCACACACGTATATTCCTATATCCGCAGAAGAGTCTGAGGGATATGACAAAACATGAAAAGATTTCCGCCTGTTATCAGCATGCCTGCTTGATGTATGAAGACGGTGAAACTATCAATAATCAGTCTGTAAGGGAACGTTTTGAATTGAATAAAAACGAATCGGCTGTCGCTTCGCGTATCATTTCTGATACGGTGGATGCTGGTTTTATCAAGCCTGCTGATATTGAAACAACTTCCAAGAAATATATGACATATATCCCATTCTATGGATAGAAGTTTTATTTGCAGACTAAATCCAAAAAAGTTATAAACAATTGATTATCAATATTTTTCTTTTTGCAGTTAAAATCCAAATAGGGAAATTATACAATAATGAGTAATCTGGCGAATCAGGATAGACAGAACAAGCATTACAACAATTTCTCATCAAGCAATACCCAAAGGAGGATGAGGGGTGCGAGTGGAAGGAATTCAAGAACCTGAAATGACAAAACGAGTATTAAGTAATATTATTAACATAGCAATGGCATGAGCAAAAAGTCTATCCGTTTTTTTAACGACCGTGAGGTACGGGCCGTTTGGGACGAAGAGCACAACAAATGGTGGTTTTCGGCTA
>DETG01000092.1:586-838 GCA_002361535.1 Prevotella sp. UBA3294 | reverse complement strand
GGCCATCAACGATGAAGAGGATTATACCAAGTGTCGTAACTACTGGAAATATTTGAAGGGCAAATTCCGCAAAGAGAGCATCGAACTGGTTAGTATCACTAACCACTTCAAATTCGAGGCGCCTGACGGCAAGCAACGTAAGGCCGATGCGATGGATGCGGAAGGTGTGCAGACATTAGCCACGCACTACCCCAACAATCGGGCTAATGCTTTTCTCAATTGGTTCATCTATAGCGACAACAGCATTGACGG
>DETG01000092.1:0-537 GCA_002361535.1 Prevotella sp. UBA3294 | reverse complement strand
AGAAAGCATACACGCTGATAGAGAGCGGCTTGCTTGACAGTATGGAGCCAGGAACGGTGAAGTGCCTACAACAGATTCATGCTTACCTCTTCGGCGGACTCTATGACTTTGCCGGGCAGATACGCACCAAGACCATCTGGAAAGATGGTACGCTGTTTTGTCGTGCCGAATATCTGATGCAGAATCTGAGGCTCATTGAACAGATGCCAGAAACTTCTTTCGATGAGATAGTCAATAAGTATGTAGAGATGAACGTGACACATCCCTTTATGGAAGGCAATGGGCGTTCTACTCGCATCTGGCTGGACTTGATGTTTAAGAAACGCCTGAAATTGTGTGTCGATTGGAGCCGGATAGGCAAGAAACACTATCTGGAAGCGATGCGGAGAAGTACCACTGACGCAACATACATTAAGGCCTTGCTTAACGGGGCAATGACAGGCAAGATTGATGACCGTGAAATTTTTATGAAAGGCATAGACTACTCTTACTATTACGAACAGGAAGAATAGCGTATGGAACTATTGCAATACAAAT
>DETG01000102.1:30844-32886 GCA_002361535.1 Prevotella sp. UBA3294 | reverse complement strand
CAGCGGAGAGAGAGGGATTCGAACCCCCGGTGCCTCTCAACACGGTAGTTTTCAAGACTACTGTAATCGACCACTCTACCATCTCCTCCAGTGCCCATAGACCTGGCTGAATCTTAAATATCTCATGGCTATCCTGCACAATACGACGCACGGAAGCCTCAGGCGTTTTTGTGGTCCATGTGGAAAAGTCCACTAACTCGTTCAGCCTCCGCAAGGTGGCATAGCCGCCAGCCTGGCGAAGCACCTCAATCACCTGCTGTTTCTGCGTGATTTCTCCATTAGGCAACCTTCAGCAAGTCGAGCACGGAATAAACCCGCGTCATGTTCTCAAACGTAAAATACTGGTCATCGAGCACCATCCATTTCTCGCGCTCCTTCACTGGCATTTGCTGAATGTCAGGGAAGAAGCTGACGGGTATCAGCACCTCACGGCCATCGGTCAGACGCACCAGCATCTTACCGCGACGATACCTGAAGTTCAGATCCTTGATACCCACGTTGACATCTTTCATCTTGCACATCTCTCGTTGTCCTCCTATTTATTTCTCAATATTGATTGAAACTGTCTTTTCTCCGTTGAATGCCTTGGTCACCTGGTCATTGATGGACTCCCAGTGACGATTTATGGCGGCCACTATCATCTCGTTATCTTTAGCAGATAGTTCTGACTCTGCTATTTCCACGCATTGCTGACCATTGCGTTCTATCCAGATTTTTGCCAGCGAATGCTGATGACGTTTACCTTTGCGAAACACATGCACATGCCGACGATTATCATTGGCGTCAATAGAAATCGCAACCAAAATGAACATCTGCAAAAATGCTAATTGCCCCATAACGCATTATTCTTGATCTGAATGCAAAATTATGAAAATATACTTGAACTACCAAATCTTTTATGGGATAAATTGTTAATGGGTGTGTTTTACAGTTTATTTTAAGGGATTCATACCCTTACAACCAGAGTTACGAAGCTTAATTTTACTGTTGACAAATGACAGTATGACAGATGACAGTTTATTGAATTTGAGAGTATAGAGAGTATTAGTATTATATATATTATAATATATATAATACTAACTATAACTGCAAATCGATTTCTGGAAACTGTCATCTGTCATTTGTCATCGATGGCTTCCATATAAACACCCACCCCTACCCGCCAGTGACGAAACGTAATCTCTCTGCCTCGAAAATTACGGATTCGGGGGGCATGTATTACGGCTCGTCAAAATCGAGCAAAGGCTGCGATTAAGCGAGAGCAAAGCCATGCCCATGCATAAGCTTTGCCGAGCGTGAAAGGCTACGGGTAGGCGAGCTCGCTCGGGAGTGCAATTTCGATGAATTCATCATCAAAATCGCTCCAAATCGGTGGCCAAAATTTGGAATGAGGCGAAAAATGTTGTACCTTTGCAGTGTTGGAAGTGAAGAGTGAAGAGTGCCGAAGGTATCGCGAACTAAGCGAGAACGAAGTGGCAATTTGCTACCGACCGGGGAGGTAATCAAAAAGTTCAAAGTTCATAGTTCATAGTTCAAAGTTCAAAGCACTAAGTTCAAAGCTCAAAGTTCAAAGCACTAAGTTCAAAGCACTAAGTTCAAAGCTCAAAGCTCAAAGCTCAATGACAACAAGCGGTAAGTGGCAAGCCGATGTAGATTGCCGCAACAAGAGTCTAATACTATCAAAAACATTTAAGAAGTATGGCAAAAATTTTATTTGACGTAAAGAAAAACAACAACACCCACTCGCCTGCCTGCGGCAAGTGGTTCGCACAGATCAAGACGCTGGAGACACTGAACACCAGAAAGTTGGCACAGCACATCTCGGAGCACGGATCGATCTACACCCCCGATGTCGTCTTTGGTGTGCTGGAGAAATTCCGCAGCTGTCTGATCGAGATGCTCTTAGAGTCGAAGAAGGTGAAGATCGAGGGTCTCGGCACTTTCTACACCACCATCGAGAACCAGAAGGGCGGTGCCGCCAAGAAGGAGGACTTCAACGTCGGCAAGCACCTGAAGGCACTGCACATCCGATTCCTGCCCGA
>DETG01000102.1:0-30821 GCA_002361535.1 Prevotella sp. UBA3294 | reverse complement strand
GAGCAGGAGCAGGAGCAGAACATCTCCAGTCGCGAGTTCCTCAAGAAGGCTAAGTTCATCAACATTGAGCAGTGGCTGAAGGAGACCTCTCCCGACTCCTCCGAAGAAGGGGAGATCAGCGACGGCAACGGTGACGGCAACGGCTAAGGATTCGGGGGTGCGGAGGTGCGGAGGTACGGAGGTACGAGAATACCAATAGGCACAAACCTCCTGATGAGAGTTCACAAAGGTAACCTCATGCCACCACACCACCGTGCCCCACTCCCCTACTCCCGAAAATAATAACCATTAAAACACATCTGATACTATGAAGAACAAAAAGGAAACGTGGAGAACGATCCTGCAGATCATCGCCAGCATCATCTCTGCCGCACTCACGGCACTGGGCACCACGAGCTGCATGGGACATGGACCGTTCTGAGAGTGAAGAGTGAAGAGTGAAGAGTGAAGAGTGAAGAGTCAAGAATGCCGAGGGTATCGCGAGCGAAGCGAAAACGAAGGGCAATTAGCTACCGTCTTCACGCTATCAAAAAAGAGGGGCAGCAACTCGGTGAGAGTGCTGCCCGTTTTGTTAATGTTAGCCTACGAACTATGTCATCAAAAGAACTTTTTTCTTCCGAATATTTGTTATATTGGAAGAAATAAATTACTTTTGCAGCATGAACGACATGATTAGGGAAACATTCCACTCTGTGGAGTACGATGAATACTATGCCAGCCTTGATGAAAAGGCGAAAACCAAGTATGACTACGTGGAGTTGATTATCAGAACCCAATACGTGGTTAACAAGAAATTCGTCAAGAACCTTGAGGGAACAGAGTTCTACGAGGCTCGCGTCTCGGTGGGCAGCAACGAGTATCGCACAATAGTTTTCGCTATTGACGCGCAGTCGTTCATGGAATGCAAGCGGGTGCTGTTTCTGAATTCGTTCCTAAAGAAGAGTACGAAACAATACAAAGGGGAAGTTGAAACAGCCAGACAGATAATGAACAAATATATCGGAGGACAAGAAGATGACGAAATTTGACGAAAAGAAGTTGGCCCGGCTGACAACGGGGTCGCAGCATTTAGATGAGAAGTATGGCCCCGAAGGATCTCCAAGCCGCGTGGAGTTTGAAGCAAAGGCCAAGGCCTGGTATTATGCGGAACTGTTGAGGGACGAGCGCAAACGGCAGAAGCTGACGCAGCAGCAGCTGGGTGAGCGTATCGGAAAGAAGCGGGAGTATATCTCATCGTTAGAGCAAGGTCAGACCGATATGCAGCTCTCCACATTTATGCTCATTGCCAATGCGTTGGGATTGCGGTTCTCGTTGGTTGTCGGATAGAAGGGCAGGCAAACGACATTCAGGTATTAGAAAAAGGATGTGTCAAAAATGAATTGTCGGTCGCCCTTTGGGCGAGAATCGCAAATCTCCGCCTTGGGGAACCAACGGTCACTCAAAGTGTATTCCCCCATGATAACACCCCTGACTTTTCAAAAAATCGTGGAGCTGGAGGGAGTCGAACCCTCGTCCAAACAGGGAAACCATACGCTTTCTACACGCTTATCTTAGCCTTGGATTTTCGAATACCGGCAAGACCTAAGCCACCAACCGACACCTTAGCTCCTGAACTTCATCCCTGTGTCGGAGCCCGCAGGGACTATTTCCGATTTAATCTGCGCCGCTTGATCTTTGGATTCGGAACAACATCCTCGGAGCGACGTCTCGTTCTCCTACCTGGTAAGAGAATTAAGCTCATAATCTACTGTGCTTCGATTAAGCAGCGAGAGCATACTCATTGTTGCCAATTAATTTGTTGACCGCTGATATTTAGGAGCAAACAGCCGACGCTCCGCGTGCTTACGTACCATTTCAACCCGCTGTCAAATCCAGTCAACCCCAGGTTTGTATCGTAAAATCGCTGCAAAGATAATACTTTTTTTCAATATCCCCACTTTTTTCAAAAAAAAACATGTGTTCATAAAATATTTTAGGGTTTCGCAGGTTATTCTATAAATAAAGAAATTGAACAGTTATGAGAAGACCCATTATATTCTTGCTACTCTGCTTGTTGCTCCCGTTACAGGCGATGGCACAGTCGGGCATGACCGATAACCAGGTGATGGACTA
The DNA here is from genome assembly GCA_002361535.1 of Prevotella sp. UBA3294. Classification (GTDB taxonomy): domain Bacteria; phylum Bacteroidota; class Bacteroidia; order Bacteroidales; family Bacteroidaceae; genus Prevotella. The sequence continues at coordinate 28,709 of DETG01000102.1, read as the reverse complement.
TGTCATTGAACAGAACGCGAAAGGATCGTCGCGCCAACAGATCGTCACCCAGCTGATGCAGCGCGGTGTGACCATCGACCAGATACGGCGCATCCAGAAGAAATACCAACGGCAGATCAAAAACGGTGGCTTAGGTGCCGAGGACATCACCGCCGGTTCGAAAGACGTGAAGAAGCGTACACGGGAGGCCAACGGAGAGGCTAAGCAGGAACGGTTGGAGCAGGAAAAGAGGAACGTATCGCCCTATCGGATGAAGGACGGGCGGCCTCGGACGAAGAAGAACACCTACGATGAGAACGATGATGAGTTCACGGAAATGGACGAGGCGGTGGATTTCATGATGCCCGACTCGCTGAAATACTTTTATGAGGAGGAGAAGAAGGAAGGCAGGAAGATTTTCGGTCACGACATCTTCAACAACAAGAACCTCACCTTCGAGAGTTCCATGAACTTGGCAACCCCGCAGAGCTACCGCTTAGGCCCGGGCGACGTGGTGAACGTTGACATCTGGGGTGCCTCGCAGGAGAGTATCACGGAGACGATCTCCCCCGACGGCACCATCGTGATCGAAGGAATAGGCCCCGTATCGTTGGGAGGCTTGTCGGTGAGCCAGGCCAAGTCAAGACTGCGGAGCGTGATCGGTCCACGATACCAAGGCTCCAGCATCGATCTGACACTGGGACAGACACGCACCATCACTATCAGTGTATTGGGCGAAGTGAAAGTGCCCGGCACCTACACCATGTCGGCCTTTGCCACGGTGTATAATGCCCTGTACATGGCGGGGGGTCCCAATGAGATCGGTACGCTGAGAAACGTACAGGTGTTCCGCAACGGCAGACATATCTCGACTGTTGACATCTATGACTTCCTGCTGAACGGAAAACTCACCGGCGACGTACGCCTGCAGGACAACGATATCATCACCGTAAGACCCTACGAGGCACTGGTATGCATCACGGGAAAGGTGAAACGACCGATGTACTACGAGATGAAATACACCGAGAATGCCGCCACGCTGCTCAGATATGCCGGAGGATTCACCGGCGATGCCTACACCAAGGCTATCCGTGTAAACCGCAAGGCAGGAAAGCAGTATTCGGTCTTCAACGTGGATGAGTTTGACCTGAATGCGTTCAAGCTGATGGACGAAGACTCGGTGACCGTTGACTCCACGCTGAACCGCTACCAGAACATGGTGGAGGTGAGGGGTGCCGTGTTCCGCCCAGGCATGTACCAGGTGGGAGGACATATCAGCACGGTCAAGGCATTGATCGAAGCCGCCGACGGACTCACGGAGAATGCCGTGGGGCAACATGCCGTGATGCACCGCATGAAAGCCGACCGCACCCTGCAGGTGGTGAGCATCGACCTGACAGGCATCCTCGAAGGCACCGTTCCTGATGTAGGACTGAAGAACGAGGACGTGCTCTATGTGGCAAGCCGTGAAGAAGAGAAAAACGACCAGACTATTACCATCCACGGAGAGGTGAACTATCCCGGTGTCTATAAGTATGCATCGAATGAGACCATAGAGGACTTAGTATTACAAGCGGGCGGACTGACCAATGCGGCCTCGCTGGCCAAGGTGGATGTGTCGCGCCGCATCTCTGACCCCCATGCCGTAGAAGCCTGCGACACGCTGGCCTTCACCTACAGCTTCTCACTCAACCCCGATTTCACCATCCCACAAGAAGGACAGGCTTTCACGCTGCAGCCCTACGATGAGGTCTATATCCGAAAAAGTCCGAGCTACAACGAGCAGCAGAACGTGACACTGGAAGGAGAGGTACAGTTCAAGGGTGAATATACGCTGTCGAGTAACAGTCAGCGACTCAGCGATGTCATCAAGCAAGCGGGCGGACTCACCAAACGCGCTTATCCCGAGGGAGCCAAGTTGCTGCGAAAGATGACATCCGAGGAACAGGACTTGATGGCCACGATGCTACGTACCGCGCAACGCAACTCGGGCAGCGACTCCATCGATGTATCCAAGCTGATGACCCTCACCACCTACCCTGTTGCCGTGGAGCTTGACAAAGCCCTGAAGAACCCTGGCAGCGACGACGACCCCATCCTTCGCGAAGGAGACCGCATCGTGGTGCCTCGCTATACCAGTACGGTGAGCATCAACGGAGAGGTGCTCTATCCCAATACCGTCAGATATAAGGAGGGCATGAAGACCAAGGACTATATTGATCTGGCCGGAGGTACTACCTCTACAGCCAAGAAGAGCAAGACCATCATCATCTACATGAACGGTATGGTGGCCAAGGCCGACAGAAAGCACAAGCCCCGCCCAGGCTGTCAGATCGTGGTGCCCACCAAGCACTCCGGCCGAGGACTCCGTCTGCCTGAGGTGATGAGCGTGGGCAGCAGCATGGCCTCGCTCGCCACAATGCTTATCACCATCAATAACCTGCTGAAGTAAACCATTGCAAGGGTTTCGTGTAAATAAGAAGATAATAGGATATGGAAGATCATCAGATTCAAGACATCACAATAGGCGTTAATTGGAAGTTGGTGTTCAAGGCAATAAGACAACGAAAGAGTCTGTTTTACAAGACACTTCCCGTAACTTTCGTCCTTGCATGTTTATTTATTATTTGTATTCCCCGTTACTACCAAACAGAGATTAAGTTAGCACCCGAGATGGAAAACTCAGGTGCTGGTGGAGCCCTCAGTTCCATAGCTTCTTCTTTTGGATTTGACCTGGGAGAAATGCAAACCAGTGATGCCATCACGCCACTGCTCTACCCCGATTTGATGGAGGACAACGGGTTCGTAGCCAGTCTTTTTGCTATTTCTATAGAAACAAAGGACAAATCATTAAAAACCACATACCATGATTATCTCAAGAGTTACCAGCAATATCCTTGGTGGACATATATAATATCATGGATAACAAGTCCTTTCACCAAGAAAGATTCCATTGGCGACGGTGCTTTGGATCCTTACCGTCTCCCCAAGAGCGAAGACAAGATTGCCAAGAAAATCAGAGACAAGATCCATATCAGTGTTGACAAGAAAACTGCTGTTATCACGATCTCCGTTGAAGCACAAGATCCACTCGTGTGTAAGACCGTTGCAGATTCCACAAAGAACCGATTGCAAACCCTCATCACCAATTACAGAACCAACAAGGCCCGTACCGACTACGAATACTACAAAGGACTGGTGGACGATGCGAAACAGGAGTATGAGAAGGCACGAAAAGTGTACGGCGGCACCGCCGATGCCAACACCCGTGTGGCCCTGCGCAGTGTGGAACTGAGGCTGGAAGACATGGAGAACGACATGCAGCTGAAGTTCAACACCTATACCACCCTCAACAACCAACTGCAGGCTGCCAAGGCGAAGGTACAGGAGCGAACTCCAGCCTTCACGGTGATAAAAGGGGCTGCCGTACCCGTGAAACCGGCAGGTCCCAAACGGATGATTTTCGTGGCAGTTATGACAATCATTGCGTTTATCTGCACCAGCCTTTATGTTCTGAAAAACATAGTAAAGTCTTGATAGATGGGGATGACGGTCAAGAATGATACAACACCAACAAATATCGGTTCCAAGCGGATCGTTTCGAATGCCATAGTGCTGTTTGTCAGGATTTTGGTATTGACCTTGATCAGTCTCTATTCTGTACGTATTATCATCAATGGGTTAGGTGAGATTGATTATGGTATATACAACACGGTGATAGGCATTATCACGACCTGCACCTTTATAAGCAGCGTACTTGCCTTATCCGTCCAGAGATTCTACTCTTTCTCCTTAGGGAAGAACCAATCAGATATGATTTCTGACGTTTTTTCTGCCAGCACCAACATCTCACTGATCATGGCTATCGTTGTTCTCGTTATCTTTGAAACGGCTGGATGTTGGGTTATATACAACTTTCTCACAATCCCCGACTTTCGAATGGCTGCTACGTTGCAAGCGTTTCAGTTTGCATTGTTTGCATTCATACTGTCTTTACTGCAGATACCCTATACGGCAGCAATATTTGCTCATGAAGACATGAGGATTTACGCCATCATTTCAACATTTGAGTGTTTCTCAAAACTTGGAGCAGCCTATCTGATGAGCATGAGTTCTTATGATCATCTCGTCTTCTACTCTGCACTACTCATGGCCGTTTCATTACTCATCATGCTTTGCTATGTGTATATCGGCAAGACCAGATATTCTGAGTGTAAATACCAAAAGGTAAGGACAAAAGGTCTTTATCGCCGTTTGCTTTCTTTTTCCAGTTGGACTTTTCTTGGTACCACAGCCAATGTTGGACTCATCCAAGGAAACACCATTCTTTTAAACATATTCTTTGGTCCGATAATGAACGCAGCTTTTGGCATAGCATTACAAATTAACAACGCATTCACCTCTCTTAACAACTGTATCGTTCTTGCACTACGCCCAGCGATGATCAAATCTTACGCAGATAACAATTATCCGTATCTTAACAAACTATTCTATATAGGGAATAAGATGCTCCTTTATATTTTGATTGCCATTGGCATACCCTTTATTGTTGAGATGGATGTTATCTTACACCTATGGCTGGGAGACCAAGTTTCTGACACCACCATTCTATTTGCCCGTCTGATGATTATCTATACAATCTGCATGGCGATGAACCTACCAATCACAACTGTCGTACAAGCCACGGGAAAACTTAAACAATATCATCTGCCAGTGGAAACGGTGACCCTGATGTGTGTTCCTCTTACTGCTTTGTTCTTCTCCTTACACCTCCCAGCATGGAGCGTTTTTTCTTCGATGATAGGCATTTGTGTGATTTCCCACATTGTACGCCTGTTTTGCCTCAGGCACTGTTACCGTTTCTTTTCAATTAGGCAATATGTGAGTGCCCTATGTATTCCTGCCATACCTATCATCCTGATAGCATTCCTATTTGCGCTAATCGTCCATTCCCATCTGAGAGTACAATCTATTACAGCGTGCTTTCTTACTATTGTCATCGCCACCCCGCTAATCATCATCCTATTGGCTTACTCCATGGGGATTAGCCGGGAAGAGCGCACCATAATACGTCAATTTATCAAATCAAAGTTGAAAATCAGTTAATGCAACAGATAGTTTACGATAATATATTAATGATTGGATACCTACTCGTGTGGATTGTCACTTTTGTATGGTATCAAAGCAAGCATCATGAAGTAGATGCTGGCAGCACTATCATACTCAGCTATATCGGCTATGCTTTTTTCTCCATTCTCACATATAATGAACCCGTTGAATTCTTTGTGGATTACCTTTACGATCCCCTTCGGCTGTTCCCTTTCATCTATTTATATCTCATGCTGATGATTGCACTCTCACCTACTATCTATCACCATTTCTACCCAGGAAAAGATATTGAGAGTCCAAAAAGCGTCGTGTTAATGGCAATCAGCATCCTGGTTATTACATGTGCAGTCATTTTGACACCTCATATTATAACTCATTTTAAAGAGGGTCTTGTTATGCTTTTTCTTGACAATGATGCTGGGAAAGATGCATACGAAGAACAGCTTCAGGGTGCTGTTGATTCTGGATCAGCAATACAAAATATCCCATCTATCATATACAACACTTTTTTTGAAATTTCAGTGTTTATCTCTTTCTATTTTTTATCCGTCAATAAAAGGAACCATTATCTGACGATAACTCTCTTGCTTTCATTGGTCATAGGCCTCCTCATGCCCATCATGAGAGGGCAACGCGGTGTAGTTATTATCAATTTTCTCACAATTATTGTTGGCTATATGCTATTCAGACGCTATCTTAACGCACGAATCAACAAGGCTGTAAACGTAATTGGTATATTCGCTGTTATCATGCTATCACTACCTATTGCCGCAATTACCCTTAGCCGATACCAAAAAGAAAAGACAGCTGTTAGCGACTACATTAACTGGTATATCGGACAGGGGAACCTATACTTTAACAACCATGGACTGGATGCCGGTGGAATCCGATATGGTGACAGGACACTTAACTTATTCAAACGTCTTATAGACCATGATACTCCCAAAAATTTTGTTGAAAGACGTGAGAAATATCACAATCTGGATCTTGACGACAATCTTTTCTCCACATTCGTTGGTGACTTCACCATCGACTTCGGTCCCTATCTTGCCACTGTCATCTTCGTCATATTCAATTTGTGGGTCCTTTCCCAAATAAGAGTGAGAGGAGGTACCATAAAGCTACATCAGCTCTTGCTGCTTTTCTTCACCATCTGTGTCTGCATGCAAGGTGGAATGACCTTGTTTTCTTTTTCCGACACGGGAAACTTACGCATCATTGCATTCGCCCTTCTATATACCTACCTAAGATATCACGATACGTTAATGCAGAAATATCCTCTGATAACCAGACATTACTGATATACCTATGATAAAAATAATTTTTATTTATTGTTGCAACATCATCGGCTCCATTCTGTCGTATATCTACCCTCGAACAATATCACATAGCTTTGAGGTAGTAAAGAACCGAATATATACAGCATATCTAAGACGTCGGTTTAAACATCTTGGAAATTCTGTCATCAAATGGAAGCCACTGATGCTTATGGGTGCTCAATACATACAGATTGGCAATGGTACTGTTTTGGGCAAACACATTCAGCTTACAGCACGATGTGTCAATGCTAATACACCGTCAATCATCATTGGTGACGATTGCCTGATACGCGAAGGCTCACACATTACCGCTATCAACAGCATACGCATAGGAAACCATTTGCTCACGGGAACCAACGTGCTTATAACCGACAATTCTCACGGCAGCTCAACCCCAGAAGACATGTGTGTTCCTCCTGTAAAACGATCCCTTCACAGCAAAGGCCCTGTCGTCATTGGAAATAATGTATGGCTGGGTAATAATGTATGCGTTATGCCAGGAGTTACTATTGGCGATGGAGCCATTATTGGTGCCAATAGCATCATTACACACGACATTCCAGCCTTTTGTGTCGCAGCTGGCATTCCGGCGAATGTCATCAAAGAACCAGATAAAGACATATAATATGAAAGCAAGAATAATAGCGTATTATTTACCCCAATTCCATCCTATCCCGGAGAATGACGAGGCGTGGGGGCCAGGATTCACAGAATGGACCAATGTGGCTCAAGCCAAGCCGCTATTCCGAGGTCACTATCAGCCCCGTATTCCTGCCGATCTGGGCTTTTATGACTTAAGATTACCTGAGGTCCGCATGCAACAAGCAGAGATGGCACGGGAAGCCGGCATCGAGGGTTTCTCCTACTGGCATTATTGGTTTGGGAATGGGAAAAAACTGCTTCAACGCCCCTTTGAAGAAGTACTTGCCTCGGGAAAGCCAGACTATCCTTTTGCTCTCACCTGGGCCAATCATGACTGGACTACCTCTACATGGCAGAAAAAGGGGGGTAATAGGATTATTGCAAAGCAAGAATATCCTGGCATAGAAGACTATATCTCCCATTTTACGTACTGCCTTCCAGCCTTCCGCGACCATCGATATATCAAAGTGGACGGAAAGCCTTTATTTTCTATTTACGACCCATATAATTTCTCAGATGTCTCACGATTCATTGAAACATGGCGCAAATTGGCATCGGAGAACGGAATAGGAGATATCTTTTTCGTTGGACTATGTAAACCAACCACAACCAAACGCCGTCGAGCTGATGGAACCATAGAGAGGGTGCTTCCTAATGTAAAGAGTAGTGCCGAGGTATATAATAGCCTGCTTTCCTTAGGTTTTGACGCTCTTAATCCTGACGGACGTCCACTTGCAGAGATGATCTATCAAGGCAAATATATGCGATTGGCACTTACAACGGCCCAAAAATATTGTCCCTGGCTTCCTGCCCTACGCTACAATTATGCGAAAGTAATGCCCCATTATTATGCCAAAGAGGATTCCTGGGAGAACATCTTCCCTACCATCATGCCACAATGGGATAGAAGTCCACGTTCTGGTGCAAAGGATGGCATCTATATCAATGCCACACCAGAAAATTTCCAAAAGCACATTGAACATGCCCTGCGGCTCATCAATGGTAAAAGCGAAGAACATAAAATCCTGTTTCTTCGTTCTTGGAATGAGTGGGCAGAAGGTAATTACGTTGAACCAGACACCAGATATGGTCATGGTTATTTAAATGCAATTAAAAATGCCATTTTCTAATGAGAAATATCGTTTATATAGATCCACAGTCAATCAGGAACTTAGCCATTTATGACCATAGTCTGCTGTCTCAGATAGAAGGGAATATACATTATCTGTGTTCGGCTTTTTATGACTACAAGGCTCTCCCCCCACATATCAAACAGTATAAAATATTTTATTATAACAACAAAAAAAACAACATCAGCAAAGCGATCAGCTATCTGTACTCGTATTTTGTAGCGTTTTTCCTCATCATGAGATTACATCCAGAAGTGCTCCATCTGCAATGGCTACGTATTCCCACTTTTGATGTAGTGTACATTAAAATAATAAAAAGAATTACAGGGTGCAGAATTGTCTTTACAGCGCATAATATTCTTCCTCATGACACTGGCAAAAGGCATTATTCTGCCTATCAGAAAATGTATCGGGCAGCTGACAGCATTATCGTGCATACCAACTCCACTAAGCGTGAGCTACTCCAATTGTTTGACATACCCGAAGCAAAGATCAAGGTGATTGACCACGGGCTGCTCAATCTATCTTACGATCCTGTTTTACTTGAAAAACAAATGGAAGAATACAACCGTCATTATCAGATAAATGGCAAAATGGTTTTTTCTGCTCTTGGATACCAATACTATTACAAAGGCGTAGATGTTTTAGCCGAGGTTTGGGCAACTACACCAGAACTATATGAGAACCCCCATTGCAAACTGCTTCTGATTGGCAAGAACAGAGGAGTTGATTTCAATATGACCAAAGGTATCGGCAATATCATTGTTGAGGATCGTATCATCACCGATGAAGAATTCTACTATCTGATGACTCATACAGATATCTATTTGCTACCATATAGATCGATATCTCAAAGTGGTGTATTGCTTACTGCCATATCCACTTCCACACCTTTTTTAGTCACAGACGTTGGAGGTTTGAAAGAACCCCTCGACATTGCGCCAGTAGGTTGGACGATTCCCCATCTGTCAGCTGACGTTTTACGCCAGAAACTTTTGTGGCTCCTCCATCATCCAGAAGAAGTAAAGGCTGCCAAGGACAACAATGAAGGATGGGAGTTGCTTAAGCAACATTACAGTTGGAGCAGAATTGGTAAGCTCACACAACAGCTATATCATGTTTAAAATCGTGAAAAGAAAAGAGAAGATGGTCCTTCTAAGCTTTCTCCTACTGATTCAAGCATGCTACACTTCATCTATGGTAGGACAAATCAGACAGCAGGATCCTGTGACTAAAGCAGACTATGCTTCGGAACTACACGAAGCATTGACCACATCTTCGTCGCCGGAAGATCTTCTGAAAAAAATCAAAATCATCCATCAGAAAGCATACGTTAGAAGAGATAGCATCGTCTATCCTCCAGGAGATACCTTTCATATAAGTATTCCTTTATACCACGAGCCCATCAAACTAACAGATCATACTGACTTCAATGGATGTACATTCATTATTAAGAACAACCAAAAAGATGTATTCTTGTTTGAAATAGGAACAGACAGTCAGCTTAAGGACATAATCATCCAGAATGAACAACTCAAGGCTGGAAAAGAAATATCGGCAGGTGGAGGAGGTGACAAACTGCTCATAGTAAAAGATAACAACCTGTGGACTACAAGATACGACTATAACAGTCAAGGAGAAATCTCCAAAATCAAGCAACTATGCTATCGTAAGGATATTTTCTTCGTTAAAGACTATATCATCATGAACAATCCTATTTCATCCTACGATCGTGATACTTCATCGCCTTCATGTCAATATGTCGATATTAGTTTACATCAAAAAATATTCCGAAACCTTAATCTGATTAGGGATAAGTCTTCTTCGGCAGTAACTAATCTTATTCAGATAAAATTCCAATACAATATAGAATTGTCCAATATTCATGTCATAACTGAACTTCAGACTGACGAAAGGAAACGTTTCTATCATGACCAGTGTTTTTACATCGAAAATAGCGCAAAGGTTCAAATGACTGATATTACCGTTCATAACACATATTCCGGAATTACCAACTGGGGATATGCCATCGAAATGAATAATGTTTGGGACTGTTCCTTCTCCAAACTAAACATTTCTGCCATTCGGGGAGGGCTCAATACTACATGCGCAAACACCCTTTATTTTCAAAACTGTCAGGTAAACAGAGTGGACGTACACTATTACGGAAGAGATATTGTCTGTAACCAATGCACATTCACTAACACGACAAATGATTTCCACGTTTATAACCGTGTGTCATCATTTTATGGGAAAATAGTTTTTACCCATTGTTTGTTCAATCGTTTCCTTCCTTTAAGGATTGATTCTGAATACAACTCATTCACCAAATTCGATATAGAAATGGAAGACTGTACACTAAACGTAATCTGCCAGGTACCATCTTATTACAACTGCATCTGTCATATCCCAATATTGGGGAGTTTCAAGAACAATCGTCCTGAATTATACGAGAAGCATTTACCAAACTTGACGATAAGAAGATTATCCATAACTGCTCCTCAAGATGTTAAGGACTTCTATTTCTTTAACATAAGTAAAAACCAAATAGATAGTAATTCCAATTATATCCATAAACTTGACATAAAGGACATAGCCTATTCAACAGGCCCGAACAGTGTATTGGCATTTCATGATTGCAATTACCCAATAAGGGTTAACCATCGTTCTGTCAGAAAAATAAGAGAAAAAAAATAGTTTTCTTCTCATAGAATTGTTGTTTGAGGAAAGAAAATATGATGCACATCACGGGATATTCCCATGTGGTCTATATCAGACAGCTTTTCGGTAAATGTTGACAAAGCATAGGCAATAGAGAATTTCCTTTTTTTTATCATGACAACTACTGTATAACCTATAGCTGTAACATATTTCTCAAGCCACGGCCTAACCCTGTAAGAAAGAGCACAGAACAGCGGATCACCTTTTCTTCCTCCCTCACTGACACACTGCCGCCAGGTATTGCCAATGCCACATGCTGGTTGCATGTGCGGGGCACCAGCCCCCTTAATATAACGAAAGCCTGACACCTGTTCAAACAAATTATATGCTGGAGGACTCATAGGACCTTCTGAAAAGCCATGGAAGTCGTAGTCAACAGGATGGAAAGTAGGATTCAAATAGCGTATTTGTCTGAATGTATTGGAATAGGCATTCCCTTCTCCTCCCATCATATCGGCAAAATGACAATAGAAATCAATATACCGGAACAGGCAGTCGCAAGTATGACAATACACTTTGATTCCTTGATGGCCATCATATCCCTTAATGGACACATGTTCTACGGTGACATTGCGACTATCCTGGACATAAAGCGGATTCGTAAAATTCTTGATCTCCACATTTTCAACTGTAGCATGAGCCACCCGTTTCATATTGATGGCATTCCAGCCATAATCCATCTCCTGTGTTTTGGAAATACTGTAATACAACGGAAACCCATGATGGCGGAACAAGCCATTCCACCGACTGCTAATGCGAAGATGACGGATGTGAATGTCTTCAAGCATATCTACATTGAAGATGGCTGGCTCGTATTTCATCAAGCAGTCACGTAGCAGTGGACGGCACAACTCTATTGTGTTCCTATCTACGACACGTTTGACCTCTACAAGCCATTGGAAAGACGGTGCCTGCTCCTCTCCTGCCCTTCGTGCCGTGATCCATTCTTCGCGGAATTCATCAACTCCCAAGAGGTCTTTCAAGAGTTCTGCATCAGGTGATGTATTATACATACCCAACAAGACATACTTACTTAAGGCTGAACTGTCTTCAACGTGAAGGAATGAGGATCCAGCCTTAGAGTCTTCTATCACTCTTGTGGCAAACAGGGGAGTGAGAATCTTTCCATCACTTCCAGGATCGGAGAGGGAACTGCTTTCTATATGCAATCCCTTGGGCTTACGGAAGTCTAATCCCCAGAAGATGTTACTCGGCTGTATGCTTTCACCGGTGGTTATAAAAAAAGGAGAAAGCCAAGGATTTCTCTTTCCTTGGATAGTCGTTCCTCCATTCACCAGTTCGGTCAGTAATCTACCTTGTTTGTCGCGTTCTCCTTCCAATGTGATATGAGAACTGTTTATCTGTAAAAACTGTTTTTTTCCACTTAAATTAAAAAGATATCGGCCACGAGGAAAAAAAATGACTCCACCACCTTCATGTCCGACTTTGTCAATTAAAGCCTGAACCAGAGGTAGCATATCACGACCTGTATCAGGTGATATACCATATTCGGTTACATCATAGCGATTGACATCAACATCATTTCCCCTTTCCACTAATGATGATTCTGCTGCTGATACAGGCTGCCTCACATTCGAACGACGGAAATAATATGCCAAGAAAAAAGGTTTCCCATGTACGACACCAAAAGGATTGTTACGGAGGTAAAGCCCCATGACCACAAATGGTAAAAGCGACTGCTGCCCACATTTTCCTATAGCCCAAGCCAACAATGCTACCACCACAATACGCCAAAGAACAGTTAATGTTAGGTAGTGGGGCGACCATCGTGAAAGGAACCATTCTGACATCATGGATACCAAAAGGCCAAGCATGACCTCGAATATAATCAGACCATTAAGACCAGACCTCGCTATATCTAATACGACAACCAGTAATAACAACATACCGGTAACCATCGTAACAGCCTGAACAGGTTGTAATTTGTAATTATAATATCCTGAGAGCAGACGGAGTTCCGATATCTGCACCTGGGCACTTACAAACCACGTCATCAATCCCAGCAACGGGAAGAATCCTATTATGTTAATGTAATTAGCTTCACCCATATCACTTTCTGATTGGCAAAAGTACAAAAAAAAAATAATCTGCACAAGATAATGTTTATAATTAACAGTAAGTAAACGTTTGATTATTTTGGCATACCAGAAATTATTAGTACCTTTGCATCCGATTTCCGAAAAATGAAGAAATGAAACAAGATTTGGTATCAGTCATCATGCCTACCTATAACGCGGGGAAATTCCTCCCGGCAAGCATTGACAGTATCCTTAGCCAAACCTACAAAAACATGGAACTGGTGATATCCGATGATGGTTCCACCGATCAACTGACACTTTCTATCCTGAAAGAGTATGCAGAGAAAGACAGCAGGGTGAAGGTGGAGTACTATTCAGGCAACAACGGTCCTGGGTTTGCTCGCAACAAGTCGATAGAGCGGGCACAAGGACGATACATTGCCTTCTGCGACAGTGACGACCGTTGGTTTCCCGAGAAATTGGAAAGGCAAATTGCCCTCATGGAAGAAAAGAACTGTGCCCTCAGTTGTACATCCTATATTATATGTGACTCCAACAACAAGGAGACTGGCATTGTCATAGCACCAGAGAAGATCACTTTCTCGATGGAGAAACACGACAATAAGGTGGGATGTCTGACAGCCATCTACGACACGCGGCTTTTAGGCCGGAAATACTACATGCCCCTTCTTCGCAAGCGCCAGGACTGGGCTCTCTTCATCGAGATTCTCAAGCAGGTGGGTGTAGCCTATACGATACAAGAGCCGTTGGCTTATTATCGTCAGCGCAGCTCTTCTGTATCAAGCAACAAATTTTCGCTTATCAAATATAATGTAAAGGTTTATGAAACGGTTTTAGGATTTCCGAAGTGGAAAGCCAACCTCTATTTCTTTTTCGTCTTTCTTCCTACCTATTATTTAAAGGTACTGAAACGTTCTTTTGACAGCAGAAAATATCTACAACAGACACAATAAATGAAATAGAGGGTCGTTATTATAGTACAACAACCCTAAAGAACGTGCTTATTGGTTTAATGACTACCCTTGACAACGGATATATCGTGGATGGAATGAATGAGATGGAACGCAATATCAAGCGTGTCATCGATTTCTTTGTTGCACTGATATGTCTTATTGTATTCTCCCCACTGATGGCGGTGTGCTATATCGCCGTGAAAAGGGAAGATGGTGGTCCCGCCATCTTCAAGCAGGAACGTATCGGCAGATTTGGCCGTCCTTTCTATATTTATAAGTTCCGCAGTATGCGCATGGATGCAGAGAAAGACGGTCCTGCCCTCTATCAGCATGAGAATGAGACGCGCATGACCAAGGTGGGAAAATTCCTGAGAACCCATCATTTAGATGAACTTCCCCAGCTATGGAACGTAGTGAAAGGAGAGATGGCATTCATCGGACCTCGCCCTGAACGCAAATATTTCATAGACCAAATCATGGAGCACGATCCAAGATACACCTATCTCTATCAGGTAAGACCGGGTGTTACCTCGTATGCCACCTTATACAATGGCTATACAGACACCATGGAAAAGATGCTCAGGCGTTTGGAACTTGACCTTTATTATTTGGAACACCGTTCATTATGGTTCGATGCGAAGTTGTTGGTTTTGACCTTCATTAACATCGTGTTCGGCAAGAAATTCTAAGCCCTGTCAGTATTTTCGGAAATGGAAACGGAAACGTTCGTTTCTTAACACCATCTTATTTCGGTTCAGACACTCTATGTGGAACTGCTCCGTTAGATCATAGATACCATAAGTATTCAGTTCCTGCGGATCCTGAATCCGGATATCTCCCACTTCCCTGTTCTTAATGACAGGAGAAGAGATGAGGAGTGTTTTACTCGTCTGAACAAAGCGGAACAGCACCTGACTGCTGAAATCATCAGTATTACGTATTTCCAACAAGTCGAAACCTACATCCCAGAAGATCCTCGATTTCCTCATATCTGTTATCCCACCTGTAGCCAACGTATCTATCTGGCTCCACTGCCAGAAACCGTCAAGCTGTCCGTTGTCCGATGACTCTACATCACAAGCCGCCAACGAAATAATTCCTATTATGAAGATGACCAGTTTTTTCATTTCCTTTTCGATTTTTGAAGGAGCCCACATTTCGTGACAGTCAGTTGGAAACCAGTATTGTTTCCATAGATCTTACCCCAGTCCTTACCCGCAGAGGCTTTCAATGACCATCCGGCCAAAGCAGAACGGACGGGAAAGGCATAATCAGCCTCAGCCATGATACAGACACTCTCGCAGGGATCATAGAAAGGCAATTCATAGGTACCAAAGCCACGCTGCCATGTACCCAGCACGCGATAGGACCATTGGCCGGTTGGTTTCCCGGAAAATCCCAGATGCCACGCTACAAAACGGTTGTTCTCAACCATGACATTGCCATCCTTATTATATATAGGTGAGCGATACAGAGGATTTCCCATCACTTGTCCCCAATGCTGCCAGCCGGAGAAGATATGATGGTTGTAATAATTGTCCCTTCCTCCTATATGATCTGAAATCGTCACGGTATGGTCGTGGTACATGGGGCCGCTCTGGTATTTTGTATAGAGGTATTCACAAACAATTTTGTTCACCCAACGGAAATGCTTCAGATACACCTCAGCACCCAGTAGCATGTCCTTCAAATCATAACCAACAAACTTGTTTTCTTCTTTCTTGTCCCAGTTGATTCCACTGCCATAACCATTATAATCGAGCAGGAACATCGAAGAGTGATCCTCAAAGAAATGGTCGGCATAGACACCGATCTGCCAGGAAGGCTGTTCGAAGTTCACCTTCAGGAGCCAGCTTCCCAGATTGTTACCTGACGTATTCTTATAGACATCCTCCACTACTTCAGATCCACTGGGAATGAAAGCATGCCACAGGGCGGCCAGTCCACCTTCATTATGGATATCATTCATGCCACCCTCCCGCTGTATATAAGAGATACCTCCAAACTGACTACCCATTTCAAGTCCCAGTTCCACCGATAACGGTTTACCATTCTTTCCTATCTTCAAATAGCCCGCCTTACTATGGAACATTGTATGTAGCGTATATTTGGTCTGCTGCCGAGTGAAAGTACGCTGCCATCCTCCATCGGTAGTCCAACCGTAGGCGATATGTCCTTTCAGATGAACCCACCCACCCAGTAAGGGCAAAGCCCAATATTCAGGTAATGCGACACGCAGCTGGGGGACAGGACGGGCATTGATGCCTAACGTCAGAGACCCAGAAGAAAGTTGGTTGTCTTTCAGTTCCATCGGCCATTCCTTACTGCCCAGAGTCAGCACACCTTTCTTCCACCTCAACTCTGCGTAAGCCTGCTGCACGATCATGTCACTGGAATAATGAAGGGGAGCAACGAGATCCAAGGCATAGCCAACTCCCCACTGGCGCATACTATCCTTGGCCAAGGGGCGTTCCACTGCTCCACGCAGATATCCGTTCAACGACCGCAGAGAACTGAGTCCGTGCTTGTTCGCATTCAGCCATAAAGGAGTATTCCCATCCGACACACTTGACTGAAATTCCACTTTGTAGTCAAGCCCGTTTAGGAGGGAGGCCTCGTTTTCTTCTTGTCCCATCATAGGCAGTGCCACAGCCCATGAGACCATCAATAACAATCTGCTGATCATCTTCATTATTCACTATAACGCGTAAAACTTCGTTTTAGTATAATTCATCCCTATAATTTGATTGGGGGATTCACTGTATCTTGTAGGATGCGAAAGACACAGGGGATGAAGACACAAAAAAAGATAAGTCCTAACGTTTAGGGAAATTCCCGCACGAAGTAGGGATTTTCCTTTGCTTAGGTGTATATTTTGTTGTTTCTTTGCATCGTGAAAAGAAAGAATTAATAACAACCCTTTAAAAAAGATACGATTATGAAGAAGTTGATTTTTGCTCTTACAGCACTGTTCACCATGACAGTAACAGCCAACGCCATGAGCTATGAGCAGGCTCGCGATCAGGCATTGTTCCTTACCGACAAGATGGCATACGAACTGAACCTCACCGAGGACCAGTACGAGGCAGCTTACGAGATCAACCTCGACTACCTGATGAGCATTGATCACTACGATGATCTCTACGGAGTGTATTGGACCCGGCGTAACCTCGACTTAAGCTACATCCTGCTCGACTGGCAGTACAGTGCCTATTGTGCAGCAAGTTATTTCTACCGTCCCCTCTATTGGGAAGCAGGCTACTGGCACTTCGGGATCTATGCCCGCTATCCGCACCGTACCTATTTCTACTTCGGCAGACCACACTTCTACCTTACCTATCGCGGTGGACATAGCTGGCGCATGAACGGCGGTCGCAGCTGGTATCACGGTCGCACCTTTGGTGCAAGTCACCGTCATGGACATGACAGGCACGGCTTCGGCATGCGTAACGGCTTTGACCGTGGTGATTTCCGCAGCCACAGTGGACACTTCGAGCGCAGGCAAGGTGGACGAGCCTTGGAGCGCAGAAACGACAATGGCAACCACTCCTTCAACAGAGGTAACCGTGGTGGTGAACGCCGTTATGACAGCAACCGTAGTACGGAGCGTCGTTCCGACAACATCGGATCACGTAGCATAGGCTCACGCAGCAATGGTACCTTCAGTGGCAGCCGCAACAGCGGTTCGTTTGGTAACAGAGAAAATGTGAGTAGCAGCCGTGAACGCAGCTCATCCATTGAACGCTCTACTCCCCGCAGTTCATCAGTAAATAGGAGCAACGGTAATTTCGGTTCACGTCAGAGCAGCACCCGCAGCTATAGTGAGTCGCGTAGTTCTTCCCGCGGTAGTTTCTCTGCCCCCAGCCGTTCTTTCTCATCCGGACGTAGTGGTTCTTCATCAAGAAGCGTATCCGCTCCTTCGTCACGTGGCGGCAGTTCACACAGCGGTTCATTCAGCAGTGGTTCACGCGGTGGTGGATCTCACGGTGGTGGCTCTCATGGTGGTTTTGGCGGTCGCAGATAAGCATACTCTCTTTTCATATCTAATATACGCACCTCGGCATTGGTCATTCGCGGAATCTCGCGCATCTCCTTGCCGAGGTGCACTGCTTGTATCGCTTTGTTGATAATACCATGCCCAACGGCCAAAACCGTTTTCCCTTCAAAGTGGGCCTGGATGAAGTCAAGGAATTGTCGTGCCCGGGCTAACAGATCAGGTAACGACTCCACATCGTCAGGCCATATTTCACCTTTTAGATCTGGAATGAATCGCCCTGTAAAACCTCCCCAATCCCTTTCTCTCAACAAGGGCGTCTGTACAACTGGTAAGGCATGCGGCTTTGCCAGGATCATACAAGTATCCACACTGCGTTTCAAGTCGCTGCTCACAAAGGCATTGATCGGTTCCCCCCTCAGCACCTTGGCCAGTTCCTCTGCCTGTTTGATACCGTTCACCGTCAGTTCCCCTTGTGTTTGTCCTTGCATGATCTGGTTGACATTATCAACCGTTTCCCCATGCCTTACCAGTAATAATTTTGTCATTTCTTAGAAAATTTCGACAAAAGTAACAAAAAAATTGTTTCTTTCATTCTATTTTCGTAATTTTGCGAAAGAAACAGTAAAAAACTCACATTATGCGAATACTTCAAAGTTCAATCATCCGAGCCATTTGTGCCATCGTCGTTGGTTATCTGTTGGTGATGTACCGCACAGAAATGGTTCAATGGCTCACCATTGCCACGGGAGCCTTGTTCTTCATATCTGGCCTTGTCTCTGTGATCGCCTATTATGCCGAGAAGCGAAAGGCACAGAAGACAGCCGAGCGTTTAGCCGCCATGGCAGAGATGCGCGAGGGGAAAGATGCACCGGAGAATCCCGAAGACATAGAGAGAGCCATGCGTCCCCCATTTCCGATTGTGGGATTAGGCAGTGTCATCTTAGGTGTGATCCTTGCGATGATGCCAACAACCTTCATCAACGGTGTAATGTATGTGCTGGCCGCCATTTTGATCTTAGGTGCTATCAACCAATATTTCAACCTGGCAGGCATCCGAAAGATCAGTACCATTCCTTTCCTCTTTTGGGTATTCCCCACCATTATCCTCGGTGTAGGAATCTTCATGCTGGTGAAGCCGATGGAGATGTCGGCCTTACCTTTCCGTATCTTAGGCTGGTGTCTGATGTTCTACGGAGTAGTGGAATGCGTTAACAGCATCAAAATTTACAAGGCCAAGAAAGAATACGAAGACACGCAGCGCAAGCTGGAGCAAGCCTCTGTTGAGGATGTCATAGATACCAGCAAGATAGAGGATGCAGAGGTTATAGAGACGGAGCCACAATGACTTCGGGCCTATAACGTAAGTCCTTCAATATATTTGCAGATAATGCCGATACCTTTCATGTTCTCGCCACCTTGCGGGATGATGATATCGGCATATTTCTTTGTGGGTTCAATAAACTGCTCATGCATAGGTTTCAGCACTTCCAAGTAGCGGTTTAGTACCATATCAACCGTACGACCACGTTCCACCACATCGCGCAGGATATTTCGGATAAGTCGCTCATCAGAATCGGTATCCACGAAGATCTTCAGGTCCATCATATTACGTAACTTCCTATCCACCAAAGTCATGATACCCTCTATGATGATCACCGGCTTCGGCTCCACATGCACTGTCTCGGGCAGACGGTTACTCAGCACATAGCTATAGGTGGGCTGTTCAATGGCTTCACCGCGTTTCAGCATACCGATCTGTTTATGCAGCAACTTCCAATCAAAGGCATCGGGATGGTCAAAGTTGATCATCCTTCGTTCCTCGTCGGTCATCCCCGTTGTATCATTATAATAGGAGTCGAGAGGCACCACGGCCACACAATGAGGGGGTAATGTCTCCACGATTTTCTTCACGACGGTGGTTTTACCAGAACCCGTTCCGCCAGCAATACCAATAATAGTCATATTCTAACTCTTGCGTTTCAACTACAAAGATCAATGGTCAAAGATCAAAAGCCAGAGATCTCTCATTTCTGTTCTTTTACCAAATACACGACAACGGGCAAGTGGTCGCTATATCCGTCGAGCCACACTCCCCCGGCATGAGTACGCTTGGGATTGCCCTTATACTTTCCTTCCAACTGGATCAGGTAATCGCGGCGGAACACCTGACTTTTCAGGTAGGTAAGATGACTGTACTCTTTGGTTCCTTTTCGATCGAGAGTATTGGGCGTCATCACAATCTGGTCAAAGAGGTTCCATGCACCGTTATATGCCAAGGTTCCTGTACCTTGTTTCACCAACACGTTATACCATGGATTGAACATATCATTATCACCCACCTTCTTCACATCGGGTTTGCAGCCCAAACCGTCGGTCATACTTTTGTTCGTAGGATCATCGTTCATATCCCCCATCACAAACACCTTGGTATCGGGATTCTCTTGAAGGACACGGTCTTTGATGGCCCGCACCTGACGGGCAGCACTCTCACGATAAAAAGATGTGCTATATCGACTGGGCCAATGACAGACAATGACCGTAACCGGCTCATTGGCCAATGTGCCTTTGACAGTCAGGAAACCACGGGTATGGAATACGCTGTCCTGCTCCAGCTCTTGCATATAGGGATGCAGCTGCACGTCATTCACAGTGAACAAGGAAGGATTGTAGAGCATGGCACAATCGATACCACGACTATCTGGGCCTTCAATATGCACATATTTCATATTGCGTGCACGCAAAGGCTCCTGGGCCACGAGGTCATCAAGGGCACGTGCGTTTTCCACCTCGGCCAAACCGATCACGGCACAACCGACATTGGGAAGCATGTCAGTACCTAAATCAGCCAGAGCCCTTGCCATATTCTGTAACTTATGCGTATATTTTCTCGCATTCCACCGATAACTGCCCGTTGGCAAAAAATCGTAATCATTTTTCCCTTCATCATGACAGGTATCGAATAAATTCTCCTGATTATAGAAGCCCACGGCATAAACACTGAACTTCTTCTGAGCGGATACGGTGAAGACTGCACCGCAGCAAAGGATAACAAAAAGGATTCTTAGTCTGTTCATAAGCTGTTATTTTCTGCAAAGATACTATTATTTTAACTAACGACAAAATAAAACGGGAAGTTTTTTGAAAGATGAGAAAAAGATGGAAAAGATTTTGCACTATCAAAAATATTGCTTATCTTTGTAGCAAATATCAAACATGAATGCTTCTTATGAATAAAAAACTGAAACTAACCGTGATGGCTCTTTGCTATGCCCCGCTTGTGTTCGCGCAAACAGGACAGGCAGAAGGGCAGAATGCCAATGAAACAAACGAATCGGCATTCACTTTCACCGAGGCACAGTTGGGCGAAGATGACGACATGTCGCAGAACGTGACCATCATCTCATCAAACAACAACATCTATGCCAGCGAGGTGGGATTTCTGTTCTCACCAGTCCGGTTCAGGTATCGCGCCTTCAACCAGAAGTACAACGATGTCTATATCAATGGCGCGGCAGTAAATGACATGGAAAGCGGACAGTTCCGCTACTCATTGGTAGGTGGACTGAATCAGCAGACCAAGAACCAAGAGTTCTCCCTTCCATTCGAAAGCAACAACTTCTCTATGTCGGGGATGGCAGGGTCGAACAACTACAACTTCCGACCGGCGCAGATGCCTGCAGGGCACAGGGTCACCCTGAGCGGTGCCAACCGTAACTACACTCTCAGGGGGATGTACACTTACAACAGCGGACTGAACAACAAGGGATGGGCCTACTCTGCAAACCTTACCTACCGTTGGGCTGACAGGGGGTATGTGGAAGGGACATTCTACAATGCGCTGAGCTATTTCCTCGGTGTGCAGAAAGTCATCAACGACAGTCACTCACTCTCGTTAGTCACCTGGGGGAACCCCACGGAACGGGCCTCGCAGGGAGCCTCCACCGACGAGATGTACTGGCTGGCTAATGACAAGTACTATAATCCCTACTGGGGTTACCAAAATGGAGAGAAGCGTAACTCTCGCGTGGTGAACGACTTTGCACCCACCGCAGTAGTCACATGGGACTGGGATATTGATCATGAAACACGCCTCACCACAAGTCTGTTAGGTAAATACTCCATGTACCAGAGTACCAAACTAAACTACAACAACAGCGACAATCCCCAGCCCGACTACTGGAAGCTGATGCCCAGCAGCTATTTCAATGTGTGGGACGAGACCGATGAGTTCAACCGTACCCAGCAGGATTTAGCCAACTGGACTACTGCCTACAGTTATCTTTCTGGAAGAAAAGCTGACCGTCAGATCAACTTCGACCGTCTGATCTACTCTAATCGTCAGGTGAGTGCCCAAGGGGGGGATGCCATGTACTTCATTCAGGCCAAGCACAACGATGTACTGAACCTCTCGCTGTCATCCACGCTGAATACCAAGCTGAACAACAACACCAGCTTTAACATCGGCATGAACTTCGGGACAAATCAAGCCCGACACTATCAGACCATGGAGGATATGCTCGGGGCCTCGGTGTATCACAACATCAACACCTATGCCTTAGGAACCTACTCTGATTCCGACGATAAGGTTCAATACGATCTGAACAACCGCAACGGTGTGGTCAAGGAAGGTGACGTGTTTGGATACGACTATTATATTAAGGTAAACAAAGCCACGGCATGGAGCAGCATCTCCACAAAGACCGGAAAATGGTTCCTCATGGCCGCAGCCAAGATCAGCGGTACGGGTATGCAGCGCGACGGAAAGATGCGCAATGGTATGGCCGCAGAGAACTCTTACGGAAAGAGCGGTACGGCCACTTTCCTCGATGGCGGAGCCAAGGCTGGTGCCACATGGAATATAGGCAGAGGCCATATCATCACATTAGGTGCAGGCTACGAGTGGAAAGCACCTACCGCCTCCACAGCCTTTGCAGCACCTGAGATCAACAACGATTTCGTGAAGGACCTGAAAAACGAGCGGGTGCTCAGTACTGATCTCGGTTACAGTTTCCAGACCTCTTGGATCAAGCTGAACCTGAACGGCTACTATAGTCTGATAGACAATGCCACCGAATGGCAGAACTTCTACTACGACGACATCAACTCTTTCTCGTATGTGTCGCTCACAGATCAGCAGAAAGCCTACTATGGCATTGAGGCAGGAGCACGTATCAAGGTGACATCAGCCTTCGATGTAACCCTGATCGGCACGATGAGTGAAGCAAAGAACATGAAGAACGCCCATGTTCGTTACATGAATTCCACCAGTGGTGTGTATGTGGATGACGAATGTCTGAACAAAAATCATCACGAAAACGGTACACCGCTCACAGCAGCCAGCATCGGACTGAGTTATCACTCAGGTGGTTGGTTCCTGGATCTGAACACCAACTGGTACGACCGTATCTACCTTTCCAGTGCACCTTGTTTCTACTATAAGCAGTCATTGGATAACAGGCAGAAGTATATCGGTGATGTACTTGACAACGACGGGAACTTCATGCCAGGTATTCTTGACCAAGCAAAGGGCCATGGCGGTTTCATGGTAGATGCATCCATCGGTCGCAGCATCCGTTTAAAGAAAGGATCGCTGAGCATCAACCTCATGGTAACGAATCTGCTGAACAACCAGAACATCACAACTTGGGGCTACGAGCAGGGACGTTCCGACTACTCCAGCAGCGGAAAGGAACGTATCTACAAGTTCTCCAAGAACCCGAAAGTGTATTATGCGTTTGGAACCAACGGTATGCTGAACATCGCCTATAAGTTCTAATGGATTATTGACAATTGATAAATGGAATCATTATGAAAGAGCTTAAATATATCATGATGCTATTGGCCTGCCTCCTCATGACAGGATGTATGGACGGTAGTTATGACGAGATAGAACCGGCAGAGGCTCCGTATGGGAACAACACCATCCAGGAGACGAACCTGTTGACCATCGCACAGCTGAAGAACACCTTCAAGACACAGTTAGCCACCGACTACCGTGATGGCGTAAGCTATGCTACCGTGACCAAGGACATGCAGATCAAAGGGTACGTCACGGCAAACGATATCACAGGAAATATCTACAACGAGGTATGGATACAGGATAAGACAGGTGCCATCAGCCTGTCTATCAGTCAGGGTGGCATCTGCGGATACCTGCCCGTAGGTGCTGAGATTCTGATTGACCTGAAAGGATTGTCGGTGGGTAACTACCGCAAGCAGCCCGTCATTGGTACCCCCTACACCACCGTACTCACCAGTGGAAACAATGCCGGTAAGGAGGTGACCTACGTGAGTCGTATGAACCGGATGGAATGGATGAGCCACTTCAAGATTACAGGCAATAAGCAAGTAATCGAGCCCGAGGTGTTTGCAGAGGGATCAGCCAAGACGACATGGGACTTAGACACCGATGCCGGGAAGTTAGGAACACTGAAGAACGTATCGTTCAAGAACGGCTCCTACTACGACTCCTCAAAAGGTCAGTCGGTGACAGTGAAATACAACGACAAGGCAGTGTATGCCCACGACTTCAACACCTCTTGGTATTTCTGGGAGCAGCCCACCACGGTGATGCTCTATAACAGTCCTTACTGCGACTTTGCCGCCCGCACACTGCCACAGGGCAAAGTAAACCTGACGGGTATCCTGAAACGCTACGACAACAACTGGGAAATCATCCTACGTTCACTTGATGACGTGCAGGAAGTAAGGTAAGAGTTAAGAGTTGACAAATGAGAGTTCAATGAGAAAACAATAATATAAAAGATAAAGACATGAAAAAGATTTTTTATTCAATGTTGATGCTGGCCATGGCGGCCATGACATTCACCAGCTGCGAAGATGTGCCCGAGCCATACGCATGGCCCACACCCAGCGATGAGGAAGAAGAAGAGGTGGTGGTGACACCCACGGGTAGCGGAACAGTTGACGATCCCTATAACGTAGCTGCCGCACAGGCACTGATCCAGACATTGGGAGCAGATGTACAGTCTGATGAGATCTATGTCAAGGGATTTATCTCACAGATCGACGAAGTATCAGAGCAGTATGGTAATGCGACCTACTGGATCTCCGACACGAAAGGCTCCACTGCCGGACAGTTGGAAATCTATCGCGGCTACTCTTTAGGAGGAGAGAAATTCGTTTCTGCCAATGAGATCAAAGAGGGAGACGAGGTAATCGTCAAGGGAAAGGTTGTGAACTTCCGCGGTAACACACCCGAGTTCACTACCGGTAGTTCTCTCTACTCGCTGAACGGACAGACCGCCTCTGAGAAACCCGTTTCCGAAACACTTGGTACATTGGACGAACCGATTACCGTTTCCAAAGCAGTGGAGTTGATCAATGCGCTGGAAGATGGAGGTACTACCGAACAGGATGCCTATATCAAAGGAAAGATCACGACCATCAAGACCACCGATGAGAACATTGCCAAATACAAGAACATCGACTACATCATCTCTGATGGTACCCAGGAGCTGACCGTCTTCCGTGGCAAGAACCTCGACAACACCGATTTCACTGAGGCTGGACAGATCAATGTGGGTGACGAAGTGGTTGTCATTGGTAAACTGACAAAGTACGTGAATCCAAACACTGGAGCCGTAACGCCCGAGGTGGCACAAGGCAACTATATCGTGAAACTTACCAAGGGAAGCACTCCTGCTCCTACTGGTGGTAATGACGGATCACTTGCCAAGCCATTCACACCGGCAGAGGCCAATGCCTTCATTTCACAGATGGAAGCCAGCGTGAATTCCACTCAGGATTATTACATCAAGGGAAAGATCATCGAGATCGAGGACAAGAACCAGTTCGGTACCCAGTATGGCAACTGCACTTTCTATATCTCCGATGACGGTACCGACAAGGATGACAAGTTCTATGTCTATCGCACTCTCTATCTGGGCAATGAGAAATACAGTGATGAATCATGGCCAAAGCCTAAGGCTGGTGACGAAGTGATCATCTGCGGTAAGGTGGTGAACTACAAGGGTAATACTCCCGAAACCGTACAGAACCAAAGTTATATCTATTCATTGAACGGTCAGACATCCGTTGGCGGTGGAGGCTCAAACACCCCAGGTACGCTTGCCAAGCCCTTTACACCGGCCGAGGCCAATGCCTTCATTTTAAAGATGGATGCAGGCGTGAACTCTACCGAGGACTATTACATCAAGGGAAAAATCATCGAGATTGAGGAAAAGAACCAGTTCGGAACCCAGTATGGCAACTGTACGTTCTACATCTCTGATGATGGTACCGACAAGGATGACAAGTTCTATGTCTATCGCACCCTCTATCTCGGCAATGAGAAATACAGCGATGACACATGGCCAAAGCCCAAAGCTGGCGATGAGGTAATCATCTGCGGTAAGGTGGTGAACTACAAGGGAAACACACCCGAAACCGTTCAGAATCAGAGTTACATCTATTCCCTGAACGGCAACACCAGCAGAAGCAAAAGGCATTGAATCATCTGCTTTTCATCATTGGAGGGTGCGCACGGATTTGTGCGCACCCTCGTTTTGTTCAACCTAATGACCACTGATCTACTTGGTGTCGCTATGCTTCCGTAACCTCTACTTTCCTACAAGCTTAATTACACTCATTTTAGTACGAATGTCAT
Source organism: Prevotella sp. UBA3294 (assembly GCA_002361535.1). Taxonomy (GTDB): domain Bacteria; phylum Bacteroidota; class Bacteroidia; order Bacteroidales; family Bacteroidaceae; genus Prevotella. The sequence continues at coordinate 2,170 of DETG01000102.1, read as the reverse complement.
TGGAGGTTGCCAATTGCGAGACTTTGGGGGGCACCTTCGGCGCAGGGGGACTTTCTCCTCATGATTCTGTCAAGATTATTGACGAAAAATCGTGTTTTCAAAAACAGCTCGGGAAAATTTTAGGGGTGTTGTTGGTACACTACCAAACCGCCAATTGGGGTGCTTTCTTGGAAGTAACGTCTAATTGGTTTGCAAGTAGAGTCTGCTTTGCATGCAAGTAGAGTCTGGTTTGCACTGAAACAGAGTCAGTTAAGGGTCGTTCCAGACGTTTCTTACTGTCGTTCCTCCGTCACTTTACTCCTATAGGTGACGGCGGAACGAGTGTAAACGCCGAGCGGAACGCATGTAAACGCCGTTCGGAATGACCCGTAGATGCCGTTTCTACGAAAAAGCATGGTTTTTACTATGGAAAGACTGTTGGATGCCCTTACGGGCAGAACCAGCGGTCACTCAAAGCGTAGCGGAGAGAAAAATCGAACAAAATCTATTCAAAATCCAACAAAATCAAACAGAATTTATCCATAGTAAGACAAATCAATAACACAGATATATGTTAGTTCTTGTTTAGATTTTGTTGGATTTTGAATAGATTTTGTTCGATTTCTCGCCGAAGGCGATCCCCCAAAAAGGAAACTATATTCCTTTTGCTTCACAAAAACGGTGTTTTTAGGTCATGAAAACGGCGTTTTGACCCATAGAAACGGCGTTTTCATGCTCTAAAAAGGCCGTTTTCGAAAGACCAAAACACCTCGATTTACTAATGTACTCATAATCAATGAGTTAGCAAACCGCGTCAGATTCTCGTTTTTACGACCCAAGACAAGTTGGTGGCAAAAACGCGATTCTCCAGGTTAATATACGTTAAATATGTAAAGATTATTCCGAATTTAAAATGATGATCATCATGGTAGATTTTTGTCTGCGATCATTTATGATTAAACACGAATGACCATGAATGTCCACGAATATCCATTAATTTTTTCTGCAACCATCCAAGAAACATTATAATATTTATGACTCATTACTGCGAGCACTCGTGGGTCTTCGACAAATCTCGTGGGCATTCATGGTTATTCGTGTGAAAAACAAAAAACTATTCTTCCTGTTCCATTCAAATGACCTTAATTTTCGTTAAATCTTTCGGTTCCCATGCAAGATTCCGAAGTTACTGCATTTATATAAGAAACAATCTATTGGAATATGAAACAACTAAAGAGTATTATCATGGCCATGATGGCGATGTGTCTTTTCACTGCCTGTAGCAGTGACGATGATGAGAATATCGTTGACTCCGCTTGGACTGAGGTGAACGTCCTGCGTATCCAGTCGGACAATGGCAAGGCCAGTATGGGAACAATGTACAAAAGCGGCGAGACCTACAATCCACCCCACTGTTATATCGGTAAGGGGATTGTGTATAACGATAGCAATCCTATCACAGTCTATCACATGCAATTTGGAGCCAACATCAAGGGATCAGATGTCTTCAACATGCTTAATATCTCATTTGAAAGTAATAAGCCTATGAGTTTCAGTAACATGAAGACAGGAGATACCTTTGACAGCAACCAATTCCATGCTGCCGCTGCGTACACTCCTACCTGGACGACATATATCCTAATTCAAGCACCGGCCCTTAGCGGTAAGGTCACAGTGGTCGGCACAAGTAAGATTGGCAATAAATCGTACATGACTCTGAGGCTTTCAGACCTTCGCTTTGATGCCATTGACCATTCCTGTGTCTATACTGTCAATGGCACAGTGGAATATGAAATATGGGACATTCATTATGAGTGAAGCCTTTTTCATCAATAAATACGCAAAAAGTGATGGAATGATTTGCAGGTTCAAAAAAAACTTCGTACCTTTGCACCCTGATTTTATATCGAGAACATTATTAATCAATATTTTAACAAAGAAATGAAAAAAGGTATTCATCCCGAAAACTATCGCCCCGTCGTATTTAAGGATATGTCCAACGGCGATATGTTCCTTTCACGTTCTACAGCAAAGACAAACGATACAGTAGAATTCGAAGGCGAAACTTACCCAGTGGTAAAACTTGAGATCTCCAGCACCTCTCACCCGTTCTATACCGGTAAGAGCAAGCTCGTTGACACAGCAGGTCGCGTTGACCGCTTCATGAGCCGTTATGCTAAGAGCACTGCCA